>JAQGMX010000239.1 GCA_028292145.1 Variovorax sp. | reverse complement strand
CCCGACGAACGACACCGTGAAGCTTTTCCCCACCGGGCATGCCACCCATCCGCAATGGCAGATGGCTGCCGGCCTCGTTTTGGCGCAGTTGCGCGCGCAGATGGCCTTGCCCGAATACGCGCACACGCCGACGCTCGGCCTGCTCTACATCACCGATTACTACGCCTCCGAGGCAAAGGAGATCCTCGATCACCTGAGCGCCGAACTGCCCGAGATCACCGACTGGTCGGGCACCGTGGGCATCGGCGTGGCGGCCAACAACGCCGAGTATTTCGACGAGCCTGCGCTCAGCGTGATGCTTTGCGCGCTGGCCAGCGACCAATACCGTGTGTTCTCCGGCGTGGCGCCGCTCGGCAGCGCCGAAATGGCCGGTTTCGAGGCGCACACGGCGCTGGTCCATGCCGATCCGGCGACGACCGATCTTTCGGAACTGATCGGCGAGATGGCCTTTCGCACCGACACCGGCTACCTGTTCGGCGGCCTGACGTCGAGCCGGTCGGAATCGGTGCAGTTCGCGGTCGGCGGCAACGGCAACATCCGCGGCCACGGTGCGGCGGGCGGCGTGTTCTCCGGCGGACTTTCAGGCGTGGTGTTCGGCGACGGCGTGAAGCTGGTGTCGCGCGTCACGCAGGGCTGCCAGCCGGTGTCGCGCGAACGCGAAATCACATCGGCTGACGGCAACCTGCTGCTGACGCTGGACGGCGAACCCGCGCTCGACGTGCTGCTGGCCGACCTGAAGGTGTCGCTCGACGAGCCGCAGGACGCGATCGACGCCGTGCGCGCGACGCTGGTCGGCGTGGTCGCCGCCGGCAGCGACGGCGTCCGCCGCACCGGCGACCTGGGCGCCGACGTGCTGGTGCGCCACATCATCGGTCTCGATCCGACCCGTCGCGGCGTGGCGATCGCCGACACGGTCGAGGCCGGCATGCGCATGACCTTCTGCCGCCGCAACGCGCAGGCCGCGCGCGCCGACCTGATGCGCATCTGCGCCGAGATCCGCGAAGAGCTGGAGCCCGAAGAGCAGACGCTGGCGACGGCCAGCGCCGTCGCGGCAGGTGAGGCCGAGGCCGCACCGCATCCGGCACGTCGCGTCGCCGGCGCCGTCTACGTGAGCTGCTCGGGTCGCGGCGGACCGCACTTCGGCGCGCCGAATGCCGAGATGCAGATCGTCCGCCACGCGCTGGGCGACGTGCCGCTGGTCGGCTTCTTCGCCGCCGGCGAGATCGCCCGCCACCATGTCTACGCCTACACCGGCGTGCTGACGGTGTTCGTCACCGATCCGGAGGTGTGAACGTGAACGTGCGGACGCTCTACCCGCCCGTCGAGCCTTACGAAACCGGCATGCTCGATGTCGGCGACGGCCATTGCGTCTATTACGAGCGGGTCGGCACCCCCGGCGGCAAGCCGGCGGTGTTCCTGCACGGCGGGCCGGGCGGCGGCATTTCGCCGGCCCATCGGCAACTCTTCGATCCGGTGCGCTACGACGTGCTGCTGTTCGACCAGCGCGGCTGCGGCCGCTCGACGCCGCATGCAGGCCTGGAAGCCAATACGACCTGGCATCTGGTCGACGACATCGAGCGCCTGCGCAAGATCGCGGGCGTCGAGAGCTGGCTGGTGTTCGGCGGCTCCTGGGGCTCGACGCTGGCGCTGGCCTACGCGCAGAAGCATCCGCATCGCGTGAGCGCACTGGTGCTGCGCGGCATCTACACGGTGACCGAAGCCGAGTTGCGCTGGTACTACCAGTTCGGCGTGTCGGAGATGTTTCCCGACAAGTGGGAGAAGTTCCAGGCGCCGATTCCCGAAGCCGAGCGCGGCGACATGATCGCGGCCTACCACCGCCTGCTGACCGGCGACGACCGGGCGCGGCAGATCGAGGCGGCGAAAGCCTGGAGCCTCTGGGAAGGCGAAACCATCACGCTGCTGCCGGACCCCGCCTTCTCGGCAGCGCACGGCGAAGACCATTTCGCGCTGGCTTTCGCGCGGCTCGAGAACCATTACTTCACGCACCGGTGCTGGCTGGAGGAGGGGCAGCTGCTGCGCGATGCGCACCGGTTGCACGGCATTCCGGGCACGATCGTGCATGGCCGCTACGACATGCCGTGCCCGGCACGCTTTGCCTGGGCGCTGCACAAGGCGTGGCCCGAGGCAGACTTCCATCTGATCGAGGGGGCGGGCCACGCCTATTCGGAGCCCGGCATCCTCGACCAGCTGATCCGCGCGACCGATCGTTTCGCTGGCTGACCGCTGCCGGTCAACGGCGCAGTTGAGCGAACAGCGCGAACTCCCAGTTGCGCATCCCCAAGAGCAGCGTGTAGCCCTCCCGGTCGGCTGCGGCCAGTTTCTGGTCGGCCTGGTGCTGTTGCGCAAAGTCCTGGGCGACACGCTGCAGTCGCTCGACGAAGGAGGGCGCCAGCGTCCGGCTGATCGAGCCGTGTACCAGTAGCAGTCCTTCGCCCGGACCGTCGAAGCCGCCGCTGTAATAGTCGAGCACCACGTTCTCGCGGAAGAATTCCATCACCGGGCCGTTCGGCCGCCAGTTGAAGGTCTTCGCCAGCTTGAGCCGATAGCGGTTGAGCGGCCGCAGCTCGATGATGCCGATGCGGTCGAGCTGCGCCAGACAGGCAATGCATTCAGCCTCGCTGATCCGGTAGGCGCCGGTGATCTGCTCCAGCGTCCACTGACTCAGCACGTTGATGGCGACCAGCAGCAGCTTCTTGTCGACGACGACCGCTTTCTCCTGCGCGTGCGTCAGTTCGCGCAGCAGCGGCTGAGCGTCGGCCACCCGCTGCGCCAGTTCCGCGAAGTCGAGCTTCAGCGCGCGGCAGATGGCGTCGATCCGGCTGAGCGGCATGTCGCCTTTGGCCAGCATCCGCTTGACGGACGACTCGGCCATGCCCAGCGCCCGGGCCAGGTCGGCGTAGGTCATGCGTGCGCGCTTGAGTTCCTGCTTCAATGCCAGGACGAGGTCGATGGTGGTGCTCATGGATTGCGAAGTAAGTACCGTTAACCGGTACTGTTGGGTCTGATTCGGAGAACTGTATCGATTTTTGATGCCATTTCGGTTTGACCGCAACTAGATTCGCGTTCTTCGAGAACTACCGGATCACGTGCCATGACCATCCTGGACAATGTCTCGACGCGGGAGCGCGCACTTGTTGTCTTGATGGGGACGCTGCTGCTGATCGCACTTTTTGCGCCTGCCGTTCCAGATCCAACCGTCAACGCGCAGTTTGCAGACGCGCGGGCCTGGCTCGGTCTGCCGTTCGCGATGGACGTGTTGAGCAACCTGCCGTTCGCCGGCTTCGGCATCTGGGGCCTCGTCGCGCTGCGCCGTATCGGATCGTCGCAGCCGCCACGGTCACCCTTGCCGCCGCAGCCCAACGCGGTGTTGCGCTGTGCGCGGCTTTTCTTCGCCGGCCTTGTGTGCACGTCCGTTTGCTCGTCGCTCTATCACCTGAGCCCGGATGTGTTCCGTCTCGGGATCGACCGCGCAGGCATGGCTGTCGCTTTTGCCGGGATGATCGGTTTTGCCGTCTGTGAACGCGTCAGCCGGCGTGCGGGTTGGCCGATCGCCTGTTTCGCGCTCATCGCCGGCCTGCTCGCGGCGGCTGCCTTCATGCGAAGCGGCAATGTTCTGCCGTGGGCGATCGTCCAGTTCGGTGGCATCGCGCTGGTGCTGGTTCTCGCGCTGTTGCGGCCGGTGCCGGGTGCCGTCGATCTCCGTCTGGCGGCTGTCATCGGTTTCTATCTGCTGGCCAAGCTGTTCGAGCTGGGCGACCACGCCGTGTATGAAGCGACGAATCACTGGATGGCCGGTCACAGCCTGAAGCACGTCGTCGCGGCTTGCGCTGCGTGGCCGGTGCTTCGTGCCGTGCAAAGAAGTCATGACGCTACGCTGCGGCACAATCCACGCGCCACCGCCGCCGCAATCGCCGTCCCTGATGGTCCGAGGAGCCCGATAGGGACATTCGAATGACGAGATCCGACCCCGCCGTTCCGGCCCCCGAATCCAGCCCGAACCAGCATCCCAACCAGTTCGCGCTGCTCGGCCAGCGCCGTTTCGCACCGTTCTTCTGGACCCAGTTCGCCGGCGCCGCCAACGACAACCTCTTCAAGTTCGCCTTCACCGTGATGGTGACCTACCAGCTCCAGCTCGGCTGGATGCCGCCGTCATTGGCCGGGTTGGTGATCGGCGCGCTGTTCATCCTGCCTTTTCTGCTGTTTTCGGCCACGGCCGGCCAGTTCACCGACAAGTTCGACAAGACGAAGATCATCCGCATCGTCAAGAACACCGAAATCGCCATCATGGCGCTCGCCGCCTGGGGATTTTTCAGCGCGAATGCCGTGGTGCTGCTGGGCTGCGTGTTCCTCATGGGGCTGCACTCCACCTTCTTCGGCCCGGTGAAATTCGCCTACCTGCCGCAGGTGCTCGGCCCGCGCGAACTCACCGGCGGCACCGGCATGGTCGAGATGGGCACCTTCGTCGCCATCCTGCTCGGGCAGGTGGCGGGCGGGTTGCTGGTGGCGCTGCCGCAGGTCGGCCATGCGAGCGTGGCTGTCGCCTGCGTGCTTCTGGCGCTGGCCGGGCGCGGCGTGGCGCAGGCGATTCCGCGCGCACCCGCAACCGATCCGGCGCTGGTCATCAACTGGAATCCGGTCAGCGAAACCTGGCGCAACCTGAAGTTGGCGAACACCAACGTCGTCGTGTTCCGGTCGCTGCTCGGCATTTCGTGGATGTGGTTCTTCGGTGCAGTCTTCCTGAGCCAGTTCCCGAGCTTTGCCAAGGAAGTGCTGCACGGCAACGAACAGGTGGCGTCGCTGCTGCTGGTGGTGTTCTCGGTCGGGATCGGCGTCGGTTCGCTGCTGTGCGAGGTGCTGGGGCGGCGCCAGATCGAGATCGGGCTGGTGCCGCTGGGCGCGATCGGCATGAGCGTGTTCGCGATCGACCTGTACTTCGCTGCGCGCGGGTTACCGGCCGCCCCGGAGATGGGCGTTGGCGCCTTCATGGCACAACCTGCGCACTGGCGCGTGATGGTTGACCTGGGTCTGCTGTCGATGTTCGCGGGGCTCTATAGCGTGCCCATGTACGCGCTGATCCAACTGCGCAGCCAGCCGACGCACCGGGCCCGCATCATCGCGGCGAATAACATCCTCAATGCGCTTTTCATGATCGCCAGTTCGGTGCTGGCGGGCGCCTTGCTCGGTGCCGGCTTCACGATCCCGCAAATCTTTCTTTTCACCGGCATCGCCAACGCGGTCGTCGCTTTCTACATCTTCATGCTTGTTCCCGAATATTTCTTGCGTTTCATCTCCTGGTTGCTGTCGAACTTCATCTACCGCTTCCGCATCCGCGGCGATGCGCACATTCCGACCGAGGGCGCGGCCGTGCTGGTCTGCAACCACGTCAGCTTCATCGACGCGGTGCTGCTGATGGCCGCGAGCCCCCGGCCGATCCGCTTCCTGATGGACCACCGCATCTTCCGCGTGCCGGTGCTCGGCTGGCTGTTCCGGCTGGCGAAGGCGATCCCGATCGCGCCGCAGAAGGACGATCCGGTCGCGTATGCGCGCGCGTTCGCCGAGGCCGCGCAGGTGCTGCGTGACGGCGACCTGCTGGCGATCTTTCCCGAAGGCGCGATCACCCAGGACGGATCGGTGCAGGTTTTCCGGGGCGGCGTGATGAAGATCCTCGACGATGCACGCGCGGAAGGCATCGCTCCGCCGGTGGTGCCGATGGCGCTCATCAACCTCTGGGGCTCTTTCTTCAGCCGGATCGAGCTGCGCGGCGGCAAGCGCGTCGCGATGGTGCAGCCGTTCCGCCGCGGTTTCTACAGCCGCGTCGGGCTGCATGTCGGTGCCGCGATCCCTGCCGCCGAGGTGCAGCCGGAGCTGCTGCGCGCCCGCGTCGGCGATCTGCTCGCATCGTGAAGGCGGCGAAGTCATGAACAGTCTTCGCGACGTTTTCTGGTATTTCCTGGGCGCCGTTCCGCACGGCTACTGGCGCGCCTTCACCTGGCTCGGCGACAGCGGACTCCTGCTGCCGGCGTCGCTGCTGATCGTGGTGCTGCTCGCCTGGTCGCGCGAAACCCGCGTCACGGCGCTGCTCTGGTGCGTGGTCTTCGGCACCGGCAGCCTGGTGATCATGGTGTCGAAGCTGGCATTCATGGGCTGGGGCATCGGCAGTCCGCGCCTCAACTTCACCGGTTTCAGTGGCCACACGGCCATATCGACCAGCGTCTGGCCGGTGCTCCTGTGGCTGGCGAGTTCGCGGTGGACGGCGCGCCATCCGCAAGGTCCGTCTTCGACGCGCGGTCTTCAGTTGGCGACACTCGTCGGCTGGTCGCTCGGCGCGGGGATCGGCATCTCGCGGCTGGCGCTGTACGCGCATTCGGTGTCGGAAGTCGTCGGCGGCTTCCTGCTGGGTCTTGCGGTGAGCGCGATTTTCCTGACGCTGGCCCGGCATCGCCCGATGCCGCGCTTCCCGTGGCAGGTCGCCGTCGCCGGACTGGTGTTGCCGCTTTTCGTCCTGCGGCCCGGCACACCAGCGCCGACACAGGATCTGCTGGAACTGATCGCGATGCGGATGGCTGGCACGACGCAGCCGTACACGCGCGAAGAGTTGCTGCGCAGGCGCTGATCGGACCACATGAGCAAATCCCTGCGCCTTTCCGAAAAGTGGTTCCGTCGCGGGCTGTGGGTCGTCGCTGCCGTGTTCGCGGCTTTTCTGATCGGACTTGGCGGCACGATCGTCGGCGATCTGCCAAAAGTCGAGCACACGCTCGGCATTGACGACTTCATCGACCGTCGCGCGGCAGATCCGCTGCGGGCCAGCCTGAAGCAGACCGAAGCTGTCGAAGAGCGGGCGAAAGAGAGCTTCGATCAGGCGCGGCTCAAGTACGCCGCCGCGCAGCAGGCCAGTCGCAATGCGCGCGAAAGCTTCGGCAACTGGATCGCGACGCGGCAGGCCACGGCGCAGCCCGGCCAGGATGCGGAACTGATCGAGCGCACCCGGTCGCTCGACGCGCTCAAGCGCACCGAAGACGCGGCGCGGCTGGCGGTCGAGGCGCAACAGCAAATCAGCCTCGACGCTCGCCAGGCCGGCGCCGGCGCGCGCCGCCAGCTGATGGCACTGGAGGCCGAGGCCAACAAGAAGTTGGCGATGGAGAACCGCCGCGTCGAGCTGCGCGTGTTGGGCTATCGGCTGGCGCTGACTTTGCCGCTGCTGGTCGCGGCCGGCTGGCTGTTCGCCAAAAGGCGCCAGAGCACCTGGTGGCCGTTCGTCTGGGGCTTCATCTTCTTCGCGCTGTTCGCGTTCTTCGTCGAGCTGGTGCCTTACCTGCCGAGCTACGGCGGCTATGTGCGCTATGCGGTGGGCATCGTCGTCACGGTGCTGGTCGGGCGCTATGCCATCGTGGCGCTCAACCGCTACCTGGCGCGACAGAAGCTGGCCGAAGCCCAGCCCGATCTCGTGCGGCGCGAGGAACTCAGCTACGACACGGCGCTGACGCGGCTGTCGAAAAGCGTCTGCCCGGGCTGCGAGCGCCCGGTCGACCTGAAAAATCCGGAGATCGACTTCTGCCCGCATTGCGGCATCGGCCTGTTCGATCACTGCGGGCGCTGCGATGCGCGGAAGAGCGCGTTCTCGAAGTTCTGCCACGCCTGCGGGGCGGATGCGAACTACAGTGGTTCGACGACCCAGTTCTCGACCTGAAGGCCCGGCACCCGGTCGAATTCGCGGGTGTTGTTGGTAACCAGAGTCCAGTTTTCGGCGCGCGCGTGCGCGGCAAGCCACAGGTCGTTGTTACCGATCGGCTGGCCCTGCCGCTGAAGGATGGCGCGAATATCGCCGTAATGCTGCGCAGCGGTCGATGGAAGCGCGTTGGGCTTGATGATTTTCACCAGCCGATCGATCGTGGCCATGGCGCGCTCTCGTGATTGGCTTTTCTCCGCGCCGAAGCACAGTTCGCCCACTGTGATCGTGGACATGGCAAGGCTGTTCATGGCGTGGCGTTCGAACTGCGCACGTACTGCAAGCGGCTGCCCCTTGGCAATGTAGATGCAGATGTTGGTATCCAGCAGATACCGGACCGGAACGTCGGCCATTCTCAGAATGCTTCGCGCTCTTGCGGCGCCGTGTCGTCACGGCCCGAGGCCATGAAATCGTCGGGCAGACTCGCAAGAAGATCGAAGATCGCCGCTGCATTGGCAGGTTTTTGCCGGAGCACGATGTCGTCGCCCTGACGGAAGATTTCCACCTGTTCGGCGTCGAGCCTGAACTCCTTGGGCAGCCGTACCGCCTGACTGTTGCCCGACTGAAAAACGCGCGCGAATGTCATGGCTGCCCTAAAAGTATATACGTCAAGTATATACTTTCAAACCCCACGTGCCCGATCCTGCTTGAACTGCACACGGAACTCTGCAAACCGTCCCGCATCGAGCGCATCCCGGATCTCCTGCATCAGGTTCAGGTAGTAGTGCAGGTTGTGGATCGTGCAGAGCATCGGTCCGAGCATTTCGCCGCATCGGTCGAGGTGGTGCAGGTAGGCGCGGCTGAAGCCTTCGCGGCCGCCGTCGTTCCATGACACACCCGAAGTGCCCGCGCAGGCATGGCAGGTGCAGCTGGGGTCGACCGGCTGCGGATCGATCTTGTGGCGCGCGTTGCGCATCTTCAGGTCGCCGAAGCGGGTGAACATGGTGCCGTTGCGCGCGTTGCGGGTCGGCATCACGCAGTCGAACATGTCGACGCCGTCGGCCACGCCCTGCACCAGGTCTTCTGGTGTGCCGACGCCCATCAGGTAGCGTGGTTTGTGGGCCGGCAACTGGTGCGGCGTGTGCGCCATGATGCGCAGCATTTCGTCCTTCGGCTCGCCGACGCTGACGCCGCCGATGGCGTAGCCGGGGAAGTCCATCTCGACCAGTTGCGCCAGCGATTCGCCGCGCAGGTGCTCGAACATCCCGCCCTGGACGATACCGAAGAGCGCGTTCGGGTTCTCCAGCTTCTCGAACTCGGTCTTGCAGCGCCTGGCCCAGCGCAGGCTGAGTTCCATCGACGTGCGCGCCTCGGCTTCGGTCGTGATGTGGCCGGCGGTGTCGTAGGGCGTGCATTCGTCGAACTGCATGACGATGTCGCTGTTGAGGATGGTCTGGATCTGCATCGAGACTTCGGGCGTGAGGAACAGCTTGTCGCCGTTGACGGGCGACGCGAACCTGACGCCTTCCTCGCTGATCTTGCGCATCGCGCCGAGCGACCAGACCTGGAAGCCGCCGGAGTCGGTGAGGATCGGCTTGTCCCACTTCTCGAAGCCGTGCAGACCGCCGAAGCTGGCCATCACATCGAGCCCGGGGCGCATCCAGAGATGGAAGGTGTTGCCCAGGATGATCTGTGCGCCCATTTCTTCGAGGCTGCGTGGCATCACGCCCTTGACCGTGCCGTACGTGCCGACGGGCATGAAGATCGGCGTCTGCACCACGCCGTGGTTCAGGGTGAGCGTGCCGCGGCGCGCGTGGCTGGCGGGATCGGTGGCGAGGAGGTTGAAGTTCAGCATCAGGGTTTGCAGAAGTATTTGACGCCAGGCAGCCCGTCGAAGTGAGCGTCCTGTGTCCAGAGCGTGGCGCCGTGCGCCTGGGCGATGGCATAGATCAGGCTGTCCGCGAAGGGCAGGCCATTGATCGATGCCTCCAGGCACAAAGCCGAGTCGATGTCGATCACCTCGCCCTGCTCCATGTAGGCGATGGCATTCAGGGCGGCGTCGATGCCTTTGACGCGTCGGAGGTATTTGTGCACCTCGTAAAGCGTGACGACGGGCACGACCAGGTCTGCGGGCCGTTCCGCCGACGCCTGGTACAGCGCGGCTCTCGCGCTGCCGTCGAACACCTCGAGCCAGCACGACGAATCCAGAACGACACGTGTCATTGAAAGCGATCGGGGTCGTCGGCGATGTCGGTGCCGCATCCCTTCAACTGCACCTGCAATTCGGCCAAGGTCGGTATCGGCACCAGTTCGATGCGCTGACCGATCCGCATGACGCCGAGCTTGGTGCCCGGCTTCAGATTCATCGGTTCCCGCACGGACTGGGGAATCACCACCTGAAACTTCGACGATACGGTAACGGTTTGCATATCGATCCGGTTTTCGTAAAGGGGGATTCTATCGTTGCAGCTTCAGTAGCATGGCATCGCCATAACTGAAGAACCGATAGCGCTTGCGAATCGCATGCGCATACAGCGCCATCACCCGCTCGTAGCCCGCCAATGCGCTCACCAGCATCATCAGCGTGCTTTTCGGCAGGTGGAAATTGGTCACCAGCAGGTCGACATGTGCGAATTCGAAGCCCGGCGTGATGAAGATGCGCGTATCGCCCGACGCTTCGCCGCTCTTCGCCCACGACTCGAGCGTGCGGACGGTCGTCGTGCCGACCGCGACCACCCGCCCGCCGCGCGCCTTGCAGTCGGCGATGGCGCGCTGCGTGGCTTCGGGCACTTCATAGCGCTCGGCGTGCATGGTGTGCTCGGCGATGTTCTCGGTTTTCACCGGCTGGAAGGTGCCGGCGCCGACGTGCAGCGTGACGTTGGCGCGCTGCACGCCGCGCGCTTCGAGCTGCGCGAGCAGCCCCTCGTCGAAGTGCAGCGCGGCGGTCGGCGCGGCGACGGCGCCGGGGACGCGCGCGAACACGGTCTGGTAGCGGCTTTCGTCATCGGCCGAATCCGTGTGTTCTATATATGGGGGGAGCGGCACGTGGCCGCAGCGGGCCATCAGCGCATACGGATCTTCGCCGGAGCGGCTTTCGAAGGCGAAACGGAAAAGGGCGCCGTCTTCCTCCGGCCACCGGCCGAGCAGCGTGGCGGTGAAGCCGCCGACCATCCGCAGCACCGTACCGACCGGCGGCTTCTTGCTGACCTTCATGTGCGCGACGACCTCGTTGCCGGTCAGCACGCGCTCGACCAGCAACTCGAGCTTGCCGCCGGTCGGCTTCTCGCCGAACAGCCGCGCCTTGACGACGCGGGTGTCGTTGAAGACCAGCAGATCGCCGCTGTTCAGCAGGTTGGGCAGGTCGCGAAAGATGCGGTCGACGGGCGCATCGGCCGTGCCGTCGAGCAGGCGGGAAGACGTGCGTTCGGCGGCTGGATGCTGCGCGACCAGTTCGGGCGGCAGGTCGAAATCGAAATCGGAGAGCGTGAAGGCGCGCATGGTGCTTGAAAGCCGGAAGCGGGCGCGGATTCTCCCATGCGTCCGACGCATCGTTGACCGGGCGCGCGTCAGAATCGGACCATGACCACATCCACCGACCTTTCGGCCCACAGCCGTCCCCTGCGCTTCGGCGTCGCTCCGAACCATGTGCTGGTCACCGGCGCGACCGGCTTCATCGGGCGTCAGCTGGTGCGCGCTCTGCGTGCGGACGGTCACACGGTCAGCGTCTGGGCGCGCGATCCGAAAGCCGCCGGCAACAAGCTCGGCGCGGGCGTGCGCTGCGTCGATCGGCTGGAAGAGCTGCCCGCGACACCGGCCGTCGATGTCGTCGTCAACCTGGCCGGCGCGCCGATCTTCGGACCGCGCTGGACCGCCGCGCGCCAGGCCGCATTGCTGCGCAGTCGCGAGGGCACGACGAACACGCTGGTCGAATGGATCGGCTCGCTGGCCACGAAACCCGCGCTGCTGCTGTCGGGATCGGCCATCGGCTATTACGGCGTGCAGCGGCAGGACGATCCGCAGGCGCTGACCGAGGCCAGTCCGCCGCAAGCTGAGTTCATGTCCGAACTCTGCCGCCGCTGGGAAGCTTCGGCAGACGCGGCCACCCGCCACGGTGTGCGGGTGGTCTGCATGCGCTTCGGCGTCGTGTTCGGGCGCAGCGGCGGTTCGCTGCCCAAACTGTTGCTGCCAGTTCGCCTGGGGCTCGGAGGGCCGATGGGCGGCGGGCGGCAGGTGCTTTCATGGATCCACGAGCGCGACGTGCTGCGCGCGATGGCGCACGTCTGGGCTGTCGCGATGACGCCCGGTTCGCCGACGCCTACACAGGCACAGGTCTACAACTTCACCGCGCCGGGTGCGTTGACGCAGGCGGCCTTCGCGCGAACCGCGGCAGAAGTGCTGCACCGGCCATCACTGCTCCCAACGCCCGGTTGGCCGGTTCGGCTGGCGCTCGGCGAGCAATCCGATCTGCTGCTCGAAGGGCAGCGCGTCGCGCCCGCGCACCTGTTGCAGACCGGCTTTCGATTCGATTTTCCCGATGCGAAGGGCGCGCTGAAGGATCTGTGCTGACCCAGTCATCCACACCCGGGCCTGTCGGGCCCGCAGTGCCGGCCGCGCCGCCGAAGCCGCCCGGCACCGGCCCGAGCCTAGCCCAGCGCGCACTGCGCAAGCTCGGCCTGGTGCGCGACATCGACTTCGCGCTCTACCTGCCGATGCGCTACGAGGACGAGACCCGTGTCGTCCGGCTGGCCGACGTGCGCGACGGCGACATGGCGCAGATCGAAGCCGTCGTGACGGCGTGCGAAGTGTCCTATCGCCCGCGCCGCCAGCTCGTGGTGACGGTGGACGACGGCAGCGACACCTGTCAGCTGCGCTTCTTCAACTTCTATCCGTCGCAGCAGAAGCAGCTCGAAGTCGGCAAGCGGGTGCGGCTGCGCGGCGAGGTCCGTGGCGGCTTCATCGGGCGGCAGATGATGCATCCGACCGTCAAGGCGGCCGGCACTTCGCTGCCGGAGGCGCTGACGCCGGTCTATTCGACCATCGCCGGCCTCGCGCAGCCGCAGTTGCGACGCGAAGTGCGCTCCGGACTGGCACGCGCACCGCTGGAGGAAACCGTGCCGGAACCGGCCGACCTGCGCGGCGCCTGGACGCTGCGCCAGGCGCTGCAATTCCTCCACTATCCGACGCCCGATGTCTCGATGGCCGCGCTCGAAGACCGCAGCCATCCGGCCTGGCAACGACTCAAGGCCGAGGAACTGCTGGCGCAACAGCTGTCGCAGCTTCAGGCGCGCCGCGAGCGTGCCGCCTTGCGCGCGCCTGCCTTGAAGCCGTCCGCCGCGGCCACGTCGCTGCATGCGCAACTGCTGGCGGTGCTGCCTTTCGGGCTGACCGGCGCACAACAGCGCGTTGGCGAGGAAATCACGCACGATCTGGCGCGCGATCTGCCGATGCACCGGTTGCTGCAGGGCGATGTTGGCTCCGGCAAGACGGTCGTCGCCGCGCTGGCCGCGGCGCGCTGCATCGACGCCGGCTTCCAGTGTGCGCTGATGGCGCCGACCGAGATCCTTGCCGCGCAGCATTTCAGCAAGCTGGTCGGCTGGCTCGATCCGCTGCTCGCCGCGCGCGGCCTGCGCGTCGCCTGGCTCACCGGCAGCCAGAAGAAGAAGGAGCGCGACGGCATGTCGGCGGCGGTGGAAAACGGCGAGGCTGCGCTGGTGATCGGCACGCACGCGGTCATTTCGGAGAAGGTGCGCTTCAAGCGGCTGGCGCTGGCCATCATCGACGAGCAGCATCTCTTCGGCGTCGCGCAGCTACTGGCCTTGCGCGGAAAAGCCGTCGGCGACGGCTCGGGCGCAGCCCGCGAACCGCACATGCTGATGATGAGCGCGACGCCGATCCCGCGCACGCTGGCGATGAGCTACTACGCCGACCTCGACGTCTCCACGCTCGACGAGCTGCCGCCGGGACGCACGCCCATCGTCACGAAGCTGGTCGCCGAACATCGCCGTGACGAGGTCATCGACCGCATCCAGTCGCAACTGGCGCAGGGGCGGCAGGTGTACTGGGTGTGTCCGCTGATCGAAGAAAGCGAGGCGGTCGATCTGCGCAACGCCACCGAAACGCGCGACGAACTGGCCGGCGTGCTGGGCGACAGCGTCAAGGTCGGGTTGCTGCATTCACGCATGCCGACGTCCGAGAAGCAGGCGGTGATGGCGCAATTCACGGCAAACGAAGTGCAGGTGCTGGTGAGCACGACCGTGATCGAGGTCGGCGTCGACGTGCCGAATGCGTCGCTGATGGTGATCGAGCATGCCGAGCGCTTCGGGCTGTCGCAGCTGCACCAGTTGCGCGGGCGCGTCGGGCGCGGTGCGGCGGCGTCGGCCTGCGTGCTTCTGTACGCGCCGAACGAAGGCGGCCGCGTCGGAGAGACGGCGCGCGCCCGGCTCAAGGCGATGGCCGAGACGGGCGACGGTTTCGAGATCGCGCGGCGCGATCTGGAAATTCGCGGCCCCGGCGAATTTCTGGGCGCCAAGCAATCCGGCGCGCCGCTGCTGCGGTTCGCGGATCTGGAGACCGACGCACTGCTGCTCGATTGGGCTCGGGAGCTGGCGCCGCGGATGCTCGACCAGCATCCGGCACTGGCACAAAAGCATGTCGATCGGTGGCTCGGCAGCAAGGCCGAATACCTGAAGGCGTAAATGAAGGCGTACATGCCGACTACTTGAAGGTCGTAGGTGAATATTTGTAAGAGTGTCGTGGCGCTTGCGCATAATTACGCTGCGCATGACCCTCACCGAACTCAAATACATCGTTGCAGTCGCTCGGGAGCGGCATTTCGGCAAGGCGGCGGACGCCTGCTACGTTTCGCAGCCGACGCTGTCGGTGGCCATCAAGAAGCTGGAAGACGAACTGGAGGTCAAGCTTTTCGAGCGAAGCGCCGGCGAAGTCACCGTGACGCCGCTCGGCGAGCAGATCGTTCAACAGGCACAGAGCGTGCTCGACAAGGCCGCGAGCATCAAGGAAATCGCCAAGCGCGGAAAAGATCCGCTGGACGGTCCGCTCAACCTCGGCATCATCTACACGATCGGGCCCTATCTGCTGCCCGACCTGGTGCGCCAGAACATCGCCCGCACGCCGCAAATGCCGCTGATGCTGCAGGAAAACTTCACCGCCAAGCTGCTGGAAATGCTGCGCGCCGGCGAGGTCGACTGCGCCATCATGGCCGAGCCGTTTCCCGACACCGGTCTGGCGATCGCACCTTTGTACGACGAGCCCTTCGTCGCGGTCGTACCGGTGAGCCATCCGCTGGCGGCGCGCGAATCCATCACCTCGGACGAGCTCAAGAGCGAGACGATGCTGCTGCTCGGAACCGGCCACTGCTTTCGCGATCATGTGCTGGAGGTGTGCCCGGAATTCGCGCGCTTCTCGAGCAACGCGGAAGGCATCCGCAAGAGTTTCGAAGGCTCGTCGCTGGAAACCATCAAGCACATGGTGGCTTCGGGAATGGGCGTGACGCTGGTGCCGCGACTGTCGGTGCCGGCGGACGGGCTCGGTCCGAAGGGCAAGGGCCGCAAGGAGCCCGATCAGCTGGTGCGCTACCTGCCGATCCACGACGGCGAAGGCCGCGAGCCGCCGATGCGGCGCGTGGTGCTGGCCTGGCGGCGCAGTTTCACGCGCTACGAAGCGATTGCGGCATTGCGCAATGCGATCTATGGTTGCGAGTTGCCGGGCGTGAAGCGGCTATCGTGATGCGGTTTCGCGCGTCCGGCTGACGCGGTTGCCCATGAGGGCTGCGCTAGAGTTATTCATGTTGTTTCAATCGAAGGACCCGTCGTCATGGCCAAAGAACCCAGCAAATCCCTGAAGAAGATCAAACCCATCCCGCCGATGCCGTCGTCCGGCGAAGGCAAGGTTCCGACCAAGGGCGATGCACAAGTCGCGCAGGAATCGGGCAGCCGCAACGCACCGATCATCAACATCGGCATCGAGCGCCAGGACCGTGCAGCCATCGCCGAAGGCCTGAGCCGCGTGCTGGCCGACACCTACACGCTGTACCTCACGACCCACAATTTCCACTGGAACGTGACCGGCCCGCACTTCAACTCGCTGCACGCGATGTTCATGGACCAGTACACCGAACTGTGGGGCGCGACCGACGTCATCGCCGAGCGCATCCGTGCACTCGGCCACTACGCGCCGGGTTCGTACGCCGAGTTCAGCAAGATCGCGACGGTGCCCGATGTGCCGCAGACGCCGCCCAAGGCGATGGAGATGGTTCGCATCCTGGTGAAGGGGCATGAAACCGTCTCGCGCATCTCGCGCGAGTTCATTCCGGTGGCCGAAGAAGCCAGCGACGCCCCGACCGCCGACATGCTGACCGCGCGCTGCACGGTGCACGACCAGACCGCCTGGATGCTGCGCTCGCTCCTCGAGGACTGATTGCTCGCCCCAGGCTTGCGCACTTCGTGTCGCAGCGCCTACCCCCTGCCGGGGGCGACACCAGCGGCCCGGCAAAGCCGGTTCCGCGGTGTCTCTGGACTGGTGGCTTGTTTCGTAGCGGGACTGGCAGGATGGGAAAGCACCTGCGCAGTTCGAAACTCAGAGCGGCACAATGCCGCTCTTTTTCCTGGGGGCTTCGATCATGGCGGGAGGTCGCGTGGGGCTGTATCTGGACCTGATCCGCTGGAACCGGCCGGCCGGGTGGCTGTTGCTGCTCTGGCCGACGCTGGGGGCGCTCTGGTTTGCGGCGGGTGGGTGGCCGGGGTGGCATCTGCTGGCGGTGTTCGTTTTCGGCACGATCCTGATGCGCAGTGCGGGGTGCTGCGTCAACGACGTGGCGGACCGCGATTTCGACCGGCACGTGAAGCGCACGGCGCAGCGGCCGGTGACGAGTGGGGCGATTTCGGTCAAGCAGGCGCTGGTCTTTGGCGGATTGCTCGCGCTGGCCGCGTTCGGATTAGCGCTGACGACCAATGCGGCGGTGATTGCGTGGTCGGTGGTGGGGTTGGGCGTGACGCTGGCCTATCCGTTCGCGAAGCGCTTCGTTTCGGTGCCGCAGGCGGTGCTGGGGGTCGCGTTCTCGATCGGCATTCCGATGGCGTTCTGCGCCGTCGGCGGTCCGCAGGTAGGGGCGGGCGAGATGCTTTCGCGCGTGCCGCCGTTGGCCTGGGCGCTGCTTGTCGGCAACCTGGCCTGGGTGCTGGCCTACGACACCGAATACGCGATGGTCGATCGCGACGACGACCTCAAGATCGGCATGAAGACGTCGGCCATCACCTTCGGACGCGCCGATGTCGGCATCGTGATGTTCTGCTACGCGGCATTCCTGGGCATCTGGGGCGTTGCGGGTTGGCGGGTAGGACTCGGCTTTGCGTTTGTGCTCGGCATGGGCGCCGCCGCTGCGCAGGTGCTGTGGCACTGGAAGTTGATCCGCGACCGGACCCGAGACGGCTGTTTCAAGGCTTTCCGCCTCAACCACTGGATCGGCTTCGCGGTGTTCGCCGGCATCGTCGCCGGGTATGCAATCCAGGCCAGCCAGGCGGCTCGCTGAACCGCTAAATCCCCAAATCCCTAGATCGCCGGCTTGCAGTTCCGCAGCTCACGCGCGGCCGAACTCGATCGCCAGTTCCCGGGCCCGCTGTTCAGCGGCACCCATCGCCTTCTTGAACTTCGCCTTGATCTGGTCCGACTCCATGGATGTCAACGCGGCGTGCGTCGTGCCGCCCTCAGACGTTACGCGTTCGCGAAGCACCGAGAGCGGCTCGCTCGCAGCCGCAGCCAAGGCGGACGCGCCGGTGAAGGTGCCAACGGCCAGTTGTCGTGCCTGCGCAGCGCTCAGGCCCATGTCGACACCCGCTTCGATCATGGCTTCGATGAAATAGAAGACATAGGCCGGTCCCGAGCCTGACATCGCCGTGACGGCGTCCAGGGCGCTTTCGGCTTCCACCCACAGCAGTTCACCGGTCGGCGACAGCAGACGCTCGACCAGGCCACGGCCCTCGTCCGATACGCCGGGCCGCGCGAACATTCCCGTCATTCCCTTGCCGACCAGCGCCGGCGTGTTGGGCATGGCGCGCACGATGTTCTCGGTCCCCAGCCAGCGCGCAATGCTGTCCGAGGGAATCCCTGCCGCCACGCTCACGTGCAGGCTGTCGCCGGTCCACTGACGGACCGGCGCGGCGGCGTCGGCGAACGTCTGCGGCTTCACGGCCCACACAACCAGCGCGCAACGTGAAAGCGCTGCGTTTGCCTCGGCTTGCGCCGTGATGCCAAAATCCCGGGCAAGACGCAGGCGTGCGTCTTCATGGGGCTCGACGACTTCCACCGCAGTTGCTGGCAGTCCCTGGCGAATCAATCCGCCGAGAATGGCGCTCGCCATGTTGCCCCCGCCGATGAAGGCCACGGGCGGAAGGGACGCTGCAGAGGAGGTGTCTTGGATCGGCATGGCTGCATTGTCGCTTTTTCAGTCCCCGACAACGATCCTTTGCATGAAGCATGTTGACACGCCAAAACCCGTGTGCAACAATCGCAGGCTTCGCTACAAAACGGCGAAGCTTCTGCCCAGCGGAAGCGCTCCAAGTGGTTTGGGGTGCGGACGACGGGCCCAAGACTGACCGCGATCAGGTCTTGCCACAACGGCGAGGCAGATTCGGTACAAGTTGGGAACTAATCAAAATGATCCAAACTGAATCCAGGCTCGAAGTAGCCGACAACACAGGCGCTAAATCCGTCCTGTGTATTAAGGTGCTCGGTGGCTCCAAGCGGCGTTACGCCAGCGTGGGCGACGTCATCAAGGTCAGCATCAAGGAAGCCGCTCCGCGTGGTCGCGTCAAAAAAGGCGAGATCTATAGCGCAGTGGTCGTTCGCACCGCCAAGGGCATCCGTCGCGCAGACGGCTCGCTCGTGAAGTTCGACGGCAATGCCGCCGTTCTGCTCAATGCCAAGCTCGAGCCCATCGGCACGCGCATCTTCGGACCGGTCACGCGTGAACTGCGCACCGAGAAGTTCATGAAGATCGTCTCGCTGGCACCTGAAGTTCTGTAAGGACGTACGACATGAACAAGATTCGCAAAGGCGACCAGGTCATCGTATTGACCGGACGCGACAAGGGCAAGCGCGGCACGGTTTCGCTCCGCAAGGACGACTCGCATGTGATCGTCGACGGCATCAACACCGTCAAGAAGCACACCAAGCCGAACCCCCTCAAGGGTACGACCGGTGGCATCGTCGAAAAGACCATGCCCATCCACCAATCCAACGTGGCGATCTTCAATGCTGCGACCGGCAAGGCCGATCGCGTTGGCATCAAGATCACGGACGGCAAGCGCGTGCGCGTTTACAAGTCCAGCGGCGACGAAATCAAGATCGCCTAAGGAGCATTCAGATGGCACGTCTCCAACAAATCTACCGCGAAAAGATCGCGAAAGACCTGACCGAAAAGTTCGGCTACAAGTCGCCGATGCAGGTTCCACGCATCACCAAGATCACGCTCAACATGGGTGTGGGTGAAGCGGTTGCCGACAAGAAGGTCCTCGACAACGCTGTCGGCGACCTCACGAAGATTGCCGGACAGAAGCCGGTGGTCACCAAGTCGAAGAAGGCCATCGCCGGTTTCAAGATCCGCGAAATGCAACCGATCGGCTGCATGGTCACGCTGCGCGGCGTGCAGATGTATGAATTCCTGGACCGTTTCGTGACCGTGGCCCTGCCGCGCGTTCGTGACTTCCGCGGCATCTCTGGTCGTGCGTTCGATGGTCGTGGCAACTACAACATCGGCGTGAAAGAGCAGATCATTTTCCCCGAGATCGAATACGACAAGGTCGATGCCCTGCGCGGTCTCAACATCAGCATCACGACGACGGCAAAGACCGACGAAGAAGCCAAGGCTCTTCTCGCTGGTTTCCGTTTCCCGTTCAAGAACTGAGGCGCACATGGCTAAACAATCTTTGATCCAACGCGAACTCAAGCGCGACAAGCTGGTTGCCAAGTACGCAGCCAAGCACGCAGAGCTGAAGGCGACTTCCAGCGACATGAGCAAGTCCGACGAAGAGCGCGCCGCTGCGCGTCTCGGCCTGCAAAAGCTGCCGCGCAATGCGAACCCTACGCGCCAGCGCAATCGTTGCGCGATCACCGGTCGTCCGCGTGGCACGTTCCGTCAATTCGGTCTGGCTCGCGCCAAGATCCGCGAACTGGCTTTCAATGGCGACATCCCCGGTGTCACCAAGGCCAGCTGGTAAGCCAGGCAGGAGCAAACAACATGAGCATGAGTGATCCCATTGCCGACCTTTTGACGCGTATCCGTAACGCGCAGATGGTGGCCAAGCCCACTGTGTCGATCCCGTCTTCAAAGGTGAAGGTCGCGATTGCACAGGTGCTGAAAGACGAAGGCTATATCGACGGCTTCCAGGTGAAAACCGAGTCCGGCAAGTCCGAACTCGTCATCGCATTGAAGTACTACGCCGGTCGCCCCGTCATCGAGCGTATCGAGCGTGTGAGCCGTCCTGGCCTGCGCGTCTACAAGTCGAGCACGACCATTCCGCAAGTCCAGAACGGACTCGGCGTTGCCATCGTTACCACCCCGCAAGGCGTGATGACCGATCGCAAGGCCCGCGCTACCGGTGTCGGTGGCGAAGTTCTGTGCTACGTCGCCTAAACGAGACATCGAGGAGAAACTGAAATGTCCCGAGTAGGAAAAATGCCGGTCGCCATCCCCGCGGGTGTCGACGTGTCGGTCCAGGATCATCAGATCAGCGTCAAGGGTACGGGCGGCTCGCTCAACCTTGCACGCAACGCGCTGGTGAAGGTCGTGAGCAACGACGGCAAGCTGAGCTTCGAGCCCGCCAACGATTCGCGTGAAGCGAATGCGATGAGCGGCACGATTCGCCAGCTGGTCAACAACATGGTGGTCGGTGTGACGAAGGGCTTCGAGAAGAAGCTCAATCTCGTCGGCGTCGGCTTCAAGGCTGCAGCACAAGGTGCCAAGCTGAACCTGCAAGTGGGTTACTCCCATCCGGTCAACATCGAAATGCCACAGGGCATCACGGTGACGACGCCGACCGCGACGGAAGTCGTGATCAAGGGTGCCGATCGCCAACGCGTCGGTCAGATCGCCGCCGAGATCCGCGCTGTTCGTCCGCCTGAGCCTTACAAGGGCAAGGGCATCCGTTATTCGGACGAAAAGATCGTGATCAAAGAGACCAAGAAGAAGTAAGGGCAGCCATGACAACGTTGACCAAAAAAGCACAGCGTCTGCGCCGCTCGCGTCAGACCCGCATCCGCATCGCGACGCAGGGCGTGGCCCGCCTCACGGTGAACCGCACCAATCTGCACATCTATGCCACCGTCATCTCCGACGACGGCACCAAGGTGATTGCAACTGCATCGACGGCAGAAGCCGAGCTGCGTACGTCGCTCGGCGGTTCCGGCAAGGGCGGCAACGCTGCTGCCGCCACTGCTGTGGGCAAGCGCATCGCCGAGAAGGCCAAGGCCGCCGGCGTCGAGAAGGTCGCTTTCGACCGTGCAGGTTTCGCATACCACGGCCGCGTCAAGGCGCTGGCCGAGGCGGCACGCGAAGCCGGCCTGCAGTTCTAACCGGACACGAGATTCAAAATGGCAAAGATTCAGGCAAGAACGCAGAGCGAAGGCCCAGAAGACGGTCTGCGCGAGAAGATGATCGCGATCAACCGCGTCACCAAGGTGGTGAAGGGTGGTCGGATCCTCGGTTTCGCGGCACTGACCGTGGTCGGTGACGGCGATGGTCGCGTCGGCATGGGCAAGGGCAAGTCGAAAGAAGTGCCCGCCGCTGTCCAGAAGGCGATGGAAGAAGCCCGTCGCAACCTGGCCAAGATTTCCATCAAGAACGGCACGTTGCATCATCGCGTGACCGGCCATCATGGCGCCGCTTCGGTGGTCATGATTCCGGCACCCAAGGGTACCGGCATTATCGCCGGCGGCCCAATGCGCGCCGTGTTCGAAGTGATGGGCATCACCGACATCGTGGCGAAGAGCCACGGTTCGTCGAATCCCTACAACATGGTTCGCGCCACGCTGGACGGCCTCAAGAATTCCACCACCGCCTCGGAAGTCGCTGCGAAGCGCGGCCTGACGGTCGAAGAAATCTTCGCCTGAACGGAAGCAATCAAATGACGACACAACAAAACCTCAAGGTGCAGTTGGTGAAGAGCCCGATCGGCACCAAGGAATCGCATCGTGCGACCGTCCGCGGCCTAGGTCTTCGCAAGATCAACAGCGTGAGCGAGCTGCAGGACACCCCGGCGGTGCGCGGCATGATCAACAAGATCAGTTATCTGGTCAAAGTTCTGTAAGAGAGACTGATATGGAACTCAATGGCATCAAGCCGGCCGCAGGCGCCAAGCACGCAAAGCGTCGCGTCGGTCGTGGTATCGGCTCCGGCCTCGGCAAGACCGCAGGTCGCGGTCACAAGGGTCAGAAGTCGCGTTCGGGCGGCTTCCACAAGGTGGGCTTCGAAGGCGGTCAAATGCCTCTGCAGCGCCGTCTGCCGAAGCGCGGCTTCAAGTCGCAGACGCTCAAGTACAACGCGGAGGTCACGCTGACCGCCCTGGAAAACCTCGGCTTGGCCGAAGTCGACCTGCTGGCGCTCAAGCAGGCTGGTCTCGTTGGACAAATCGCCAAGGTCGTGAAGATCATCAAGACGGGCGAGCTGACCAAGGCTGTGAAGCTCACCGGTATCGGTGCGACTGCCGGCGCAAAGGCCGTGATCGAAGCTGCCGGCGGCAGCGTCGCCTAAAGACTCGTCTGAAAGACATCCTCCGTGGCAACTAAAGCGGCAACGCTCGCAAAAACAGGCAAGTTCGGCGACCTCCGTCGTCGGCTCGTCTTTTTGCTGCTCGCGCTCGTGGTGTACCGGATCGGCGCGCACATTCCTGTGCCCGGCATCAACCCGGACCAGCTGGCGCAGCTTTTCCAGGGACAACAAGGCGGCATCCTGAGCTTGTTCAACATGTTCTCGGGCGGAGCGCTCTCGCGCTTTACCGTGTTCGCGTTGGGAATCATGCCGTACATCTCGGCATCGATCATCATGCAGTTGATGACCTATGTCATTCCGACCTTCGAGCAATTGAAGAAGGAAGGCGAGGCAGGCCGACGGAAAATCACGCAGTACACGCGCTATGGCACGTTGGGACTGGCGATGTTTCAGTCGTTCAGCATCGCCGTGGCACTTGAATCGTCCGCTGGACTCGTGACTGCTCCGGGCTTCGGCTTTCGGATCACCGCGATGATCAGCCTGACGGCCGGTTCGATGTTCCTGATGTGGCTCGGCGAACAGATCACAGAGCGCGGTTTGGGCAACGGGATCTCGATCTTGATCTTCTCCGGTATTGCAGCGGGTTTGCCCAATGCCATCGGTGGATTGCTTGAGCTGGTGCGTACCGGTGCAATGAATGTGCTGGTGGCAATGTTCGTTGTCGCGGTGGTTGTCCTGGTGACGTACTTCGTCGTATTCGTCGAGCGTGGCCAGCGGAAGATATTGGTCAACTATGCGAGGCGCCAGGTGGGCAACAAGGTGTATGGCGGTCAGTCGTCGCACCTTCCCCTCAAGCTGAACATGGCGGGCGTGATTCCTCCCATCTTCGCATCGTCGATCATTCTGCTGCCTGCAACGGTCGTAGGATGGTTCAGCACTGGCGAAAGCATGCGGTGGATCAAGGATATCGCAGGCGCCTTGACGCCGGGTCAGCCGATCTATGTGATGCTCTATGCTGCGGCGATCATTTTCTTCTGCTTCTTTTACACGGCACTCGTGTTCAACAGCAAGGAAACCGCTGACAACCTCAAAAAGAGCGGAGCGTTCATTCCCGGGATTCGTCCTGGTGATCAGACAGCTCGCTACATCGACAAGATCTTGGTTCGTTTGACACTGGCGGGTGCGATTTACATCACCTTCGTCTGTCTGCTGCCCGAGTTCCTGATCCTGAAGTACAACGTGCCGTTCTATTTTGGCGGCACCTCCCTGTTGATCATCGTGGTCGTCACGATGGACTTCATGGCACAGGTACAGAACTACATGATGTCTCAGCAGTATGAATCGCTGTTGAAGAAGGCTAACTTCAAGACGTCGTAGCGCTGGTTTGCAGTATTGAGTTCGGGCGGTTGAACGCCACGTTAAACAGTTTTAGGAGAATGAAATGAGAGTTTCGGCTTCGGTCAAAACCATCTGCCGTAATTGCAAGGTCATCCGCCGTAAAGGTGTGGTGCGTGTGATTTGCACCGACCCGCGCCATAAACAGCGCCAGGGTTGATTGAGAGTATTAGAGGACGCACATGGCACGTATTGCTGGCATTAACATTCCGCCGCACAAGCACGCTGAAATTGGTCTGACGGCCATTTTCGGAATCGGTCGCACCCGCGCCCGTCAAATCTGCGAAGCGAGCGGTATCGAATATTCGAAGAAGATCAAGGATCTGACTGACGCCGATCTCGAAAAGATCCGCGACCAGATCGCTCTCTTCACCATCGAAGGCGACCTGCGCCGCGAGACCACGATGAACATCAAGCGCTTGATGGATATCGGTTGCTACCGTGGTTTCCGCCATCGTCGCGGTCTCCCGATGCGCGGTCAGCGCACGCGCACCAATGCTCGTACCCGCAAGGGTCCGCGCAAAGCTGCGCAATCCCTGAAGAAATAAGGATTGAAACAGCATGGCTAAAGCTCCTGCCAATAACGCCGCACAGCGCGTTCGCACGAAAGTTCGCAAGAACGTCGCGGACGGTATCGCTCATGTGCATGCCTCGTTCAACAATACGATCATCACGATCACGGACCGTCAGGGCAATGCACTGTCGTGGGCGTCGTCGGGTGGCCAGGGTTTCAAGGGGTCGCGCAAGTCGACGCCTTTCGCCGCTCAGGTCGCTTCCGAAGTTGCTGGTCGTGCTGCTGTCGAACAAGGTATCAAGAACCTCGACGTCGAAATCAAGGGCCCCGGCCCAGGTCGCGAGTCATCGGTGCGCGCTTTGGCCGCACTTGGTATTCGGATCAATTCCATTGCCGACGTGACGCCCGTGCCGCACAACGGTTGCCGCCCTCAAAAGCGTCGTCGGATCTGATTTTTCGGATCGGGGCGCTCCTGCGATAATCGCGGGTTCGCCCAGCGCAGTTTGTTTTGTCGCAACTGCGCCTTTTGTTTTTCAAACAAGCCCACCCGCCATTGGCACGCCGCCGATGGCTCCCGCAATGAAATGTTGCGGCAGATGACATAAAGGATGCTCACGTGGCACGCTATCTCGGCCCCAAGGCCAAACTTTCCCGCCGCGAAGGCACCGACCTCTTCCTGAAGAGCGCTCGTCGTTCGATTCAGGACAAGGCGAAGTTCGACTCGAAGCCCGGCCAGCATGGCCGTACCTCCGGTCAACGTACTTCCGACTATGGTCTGCAGCTGCGCGAAAAGCAGAAGGTCAAGCGCATGTACGGCGTGCTGGAGAAGCAGTTCCGTCGTTACTTCGAAGAAGCCGATCGTCGTCGTGGCAACACCGGCGCGAACCTGCTGTTTCTTTTGGAATCGCGTCTGGACAATGTCGTGTTCCGCATGGGTTTCGGTTCGACGCGCGCTGAAGCACGTCAGCTGGTTTCGCACAAGGCGATCACGGTGAATGGCCAATCGGTCAACATCCCTTCGTACCTCGTTAAGACTGGCGATGTGATCGCCGTGCGCGAAAAGTCGAAGAAGCAGAACCGCATCGTCGAGGCACTGCAGCTTGCGCAGCAAGTCGGCTTGCCTGCTTGGGTCGACGTCAACGCCGACAAGGGCGAGGGCACCTTCAAGAAGGTTCCGGATCGCGACGAATTCGCAGCAGACATCAACGAATCGCTGATCGTCGAACTGTATTCGCGTTGATTTCCCATACGCGCCTTTTGGCGCGTATTGTTTTTTTGTTGTTCTGTTCCTGGTGCGCGCTGTCCGTGCGCCGGGCGCTTCACCAGCCTTACCGGTGTAACGAACCGGGGGTATTGAGAGGAAGTCTGCATGCAAACCACCCTGCTGAAACCTAAAACCATTCAGGTCGAGCAACTCGCCGCCAATAAGGCCAAGGTCACGCTCGAACCCTTCGAGCGCGGCTACGGTCATACGCTCGGCAACGCGCTGCGTCGCGTGCTGCTGTCCTCGATGGTCGGTTATTCCGCCACCGAGGTCACGATCGCTGGCGTGCTTCATGAATACTCGTCGATCGATGGCGTTCAGGAAGATGTCGTCAATATTTTGCTGAATCTCAAGGGTGTGGTTTTCAAGCTCCACAACCGCGATGAAGTTACGTTGAGCCTGCGCAAGGACGGCGAAGGCCCTGTTCTCGCTTCGGACATCCAGACGCCTCACGACGTCGAGATCATCAACCCTGATCATGTGATCGCGCATCTGTCGCAAGGCGGCAAGCTGGACATGCAGATCAAGGTCGAAAAGGGCCGCGGTTATGTTCCTGGGACGATGCGCCGCTATGCGGACGAGCCGACTAAGTCGATTGGCCGTATCGTTCTCGATGCGTCGTTCTCGCCGGTCAAGCGCGTCAGCTACACGGTCGAAAGCGCTCGTGTCGAACAGCGTACCGATTTGGACAAGCTCCTGATCGAGATCGAAACCAACGGTGCGATCACTGCAGAAGATGCAGTGCGCGCATCGGCTAAGATCCTGGTGGAGCAACTTGCTGTGTTCGCTCAGCTCGAAGGTGGCGAACTTGCTGCGTTCGATGCCCCCGCGCCACGCAGTGCACAGCAATTCGATCCGATCCTGCTGCGCCCGGTCGACGAGCTCGAGCTCACGGTACGCTCTGCAAACTGCCTGAAGGCAGAGAACATCTACTACATCGGTGACCTGATCCAGCGCACCGAGAACGAGTTTCTCAAAACCCCTAACCTGGGTCGCAAGTCGCTCAACGAAATCAAGGAAGTGCTCGCGTCGCGCGGCCTGACCTTGGGTATGAAGCTTGAAAGCTGGCCGCCAGCCGGTCTCGACAAGCGTTGATTTTTCAGTAGCGACCCCTGCGGGTCGCAGTGCACCGGGCAGTACCTGACACGGCTGCCTGTTTTTAAAAAGTAGAGGAAAGCACAATGCGCCACGGACACGGACTTCGTAAACTCAATCGCACCAGCTCGCACCGTCTTGCGATGCTGCAGAACATGATGAACTCGCTCATCGAGCATGAAGTCATCAAGACCACTGTTCCTAAAGCAAAAGAACTCCGTCGTGTCATCGAGCCGATGATCACGCTTGCAAAGAAGCCGACGTTGGCGAACAAGCGACTTGCATTCGACCGTCTTCGCAGCCGCGACAGCGTAGTCAAGCTCTTCGGCGAACTCGGACCGCGCTACCAAGCACGTCCTGGTGGCTACACGCGAATCTTGAAAATGGGCTTCCGTGTTGGCGACAACGCGCCGATGGCCTTGGTCGAACTGGTTGATCGTCCTGAAATTACAGAAGAAGTTGGCGAAGAACAAGCCAGCGCCGAATAAGTAGTATATAATTCCATCTTGCCGCGCGATGGAGCAGCCTGGTAGCTCGTTGGGCTCATAACCCAAAGGTCGCAAGTTCAAATCTTGCTCGCGCAACCAATTGAAGGGCCCTGTTTTTAACAGGGCCCTTTTTCTTTGTGCAGTTGCCGGCACGAACTCGGTGAGCAAAACGCTGTGTGCCACCCGAGCGCGTTGAGGTGTCGCTACGAGGGCGCGTGTTGGGCCGGTGATGCGAGAGCAGCTACTCGCTCAGACGCACGAGCGTTATCGGCTGGGTCTGACGGCGTTTGCGTGGTGTTTATCTGAAAATGTAGATGTTGACGGATGGAGATCCTAAAGCGCTCAATACAGTACCTCTTTTCATTGCCATCATCGCTAAAAACAGACAACAAAATGCTCTATCGATTCAAATCCCAGGCTACTGCAGACGTCGTGATGCTCGAGGCAAACGCTCGGCAGTTATTTGACATTGTCGGCAAGGTGGCAGGTCCAAAAGGTATTTTTACAGTCGATCAAATTCCAGCTGCAGTGTCGGCACTGGAAGCTGCCGTGCATCGGGAAGCCGAGCAACATCGCAACAATCACGACGCACTCGCTTCAGAAGGGCATGACGAAGCTGCCGAGCGTGAACATGTCGGATTGCACCAGCGGGCGGCGCCGTTGATCGATATGTTGAAGCGTTCTCTTACTGAGGGTAAGGATGTTGTTTGGGGTGTTTGAGCGGGACGACGGAGAAAGTTACTCCGTGTCCCCGTGTCATCACATCAGCCAGCTACAGCTGGCCGATTCGGATCAAGATGTGGATCAATCTGCGTAGACGCCAGCGGCCTTGATGACGGGCCCGAATCTCGCCACTTCTGCCTGAACGAACTTTTTGTGTTCAATGGGCTCGATGCGCTTGTCGGTCACCACCACTGCACCGAGACCCTCTTCCTTTTTAATGAACTCCGGATCTTTCAACGCGACTTTGAGTGCATCGTTGATGGTTTTCAGTACGGCTGGTGGGGTTCCCTTTGGCGCATACAGCCCATGCCAGATTGTCACTTGAAAGTTCTTCATGCCTGACTCGTCCAGCGTCGGGATGTCCTTGAGAACCGGCGTCGCCAGCCGCTTGAGCGTGGTCACCGCATAAGGTTTGACCTTCTTGGCCTCGATTTGACTCGTGGTATTTGTCGTCTGATCGCAGAGCAAATCGATCTGCCCACCCAAGAGATCCGCAATTGCCGGCGCCGTACCCTTGTACGGCACGGTTGTCATCTCAACCTTCATTTCGCTCTGAAAAAGTAGTCCACACAAGTGCGACGCCGAGCCGATGCCGGCATTCCCTAGATTGACCTTGGTGCCATTTTTGCCAATCCAATCGCGAAGATCCTTGAAGTTACTCGACTCTAGTTGCGGTTTGCCGATGAGCGTCATCGGCACGTCGTTGATCATGCCCAGGTATTCGAAGTCTGTCTCATAGTTGTACGGCAACTTTCGGTAGAGAACTGGCGTCGTCGCCATGCCAACGTGCGTCAGCAGGAGCGTGTAGCCGTCGTTGCGTGCGCGTGCCACTTTTGCATTGCCGATAGTGCTTCCCGCACCTGCTGCATTGTCGATAACAATGCTGACGCCACCAAGCGGCTTGCGCATCGCCTCGGCAACATCACGTGCCACACGGTCCGTCGGGCCACCCGCGGCAAATGGCACCACGATCGTGATGACCTTGTCTTTTCCCGGGAAGTCCTGGCCATGAGCGCAGGTGACGACAGTAGTGACCGCGGCGAGCGCGGTAAGTGTAAAAAGTTTTTTCATGTGAGCTCCCGAGTGCAAACCTGCGATCTTATTGGCTGACCGGGAGCTGACTTATCCAGATAAGCCCTTAGTAGAGTGTCTAACCTCAAAGAACCTTGGACGAGGGCGCCTGGACAGTGACATTTGCCCTGAAGTGCACCGATCGCCACAAGTCCCGGTTACAGGGCTGATTGGACGAAAGGTGAGGTCTCGCCCCTTCCCAGAGCAGCGCGGCACTCGCTTGAATTGATCGCTTGCAGCCTTGTCGGCAGGGAGTGCGCGGCCGCGCTTGGAAGTTGTTACTTCACTTCGTGAATGCATTTCAAGCGAACATGGCTTCCACACCCAGCATCATGTAACCGGTCGTTTGTCTTGCAAACCAATCGACTAATTTGAAGACGGCATTCATTCATCTGGTAGCCGTTTTTCTATGCTTCGTTCCTTTTTGAGTATTTCAAAAAGTAAGTGCATAGACTCGCTCGAAACAGATTCTCGGTAGCAAAGAATCTATCCAATCGACCGCGCAAAAATCGGAAGTTCAGTGAAAGTCGTCCCACCTAACTCAACGTGCTCGCTGGCACTGTGCATGCCAAATGGCAAACTGCACCAGGGCATGGGAAGTAAAAACGTTATTCAATTTGCAGTGCTGATCGTAGCTTTTTGCTTTTCGTACGACGCACGAGCCTTAAGCCTTTCAGAAATGCTGCGCGCAGCCTCGGAAGCACATCCCACTATACAGGCAGCGCGGCAAAGCGTGAATGCTGCAAACGAAGACGTCGATGTGGCGCGTCGCCGATATTGGCCAACGTTTTCGGCGTCGATCGAATCAGGAACTACAAATAGCGTCGAAGCGCCAACACGTTTGCTGCGGGCGGAGCAAACGCTTTGGGATTTCGGTTTGACTTCGGCGACGGTCAAGGTGTCGGAGCGCGCAGTCGACGTGGCGGGGGCAGCACTT
Source organism: Variovorax sp. (assembly GCA_028292145.1). Classification (GTDB taxonomy): domain Bacteria; phylum Pseudomonadota; class Gammaproteobacteria; order Burkholderiales; family Burkholderiaceae_C; genus Variovorax. Next base: position 9,408 of record JAQGMX010000239.1, on the reverse strand, counting down.
GGTGCACAAAGACAGAGTATAGAGTTGCAGGTCATAGACGCTCTGCGCACATTACAGGCGGGATATGGGCGGATACGTGTTTCGGAAGAAATGCTGAAAAGCCTTGAACTGAATGAATCGATGATGATGCGCCGTGTAGCAGGCGAACTATCGACAAACATCGATCTGGACTTGGTTCGCTCAAGAATTCTGCAGGGGCGTGTGGAACTCACCCAAGCGCAGACAAGCGTACAAGTTTCGATTACTAGGCTTCAAAATCTCACAGGATTGAAAAATCTCAAATCAGCATTGTCTGAGCCGCCGCCATTGCCTTCAAAAGCACAGTTGGACAGAAGATTCCAATTCATCGAGCAAGCCGACTGGGATGTCGTAGCAAATCGGCAGCCCGCTGTTCTGCGCGCAGTAGAAGAGATGCGTCAAGGTAATGAGCGTATCAACGTAAAGGCAGCAGAGTCGCGTCCACAGATCTATGCGCGACTTGATCAGGCTGTCAACAATCGACGTGACACTGCGGCTTATATCGGACTTCGCTATTCAACTGGAGCGGGCTTCTCAAACATCGTTGAAGAGCGTGCGCTCGCATCTCGCGCTCTGGCGTTGGAGCAAATGGCACAAGCGGCACGGATAGAGGCGCGTCAAACCTTGGATTTCGATGCCAATGATCTCCGGGACAACAGATTGAGAGCTCAGTCGCTTGATGCTGCGGTTCAGGGCGCGCAGCGAGTCTTCGAATCCTACGAAAGACAGTTTGCTGCAGGGCGGAAGACGTGGCTTGACCTGATGAATGCTCTTCGCGAGGTCGCCCAGAACGCCTACTCCTTGGCTGATGCAAACGCCGCTCAGGCGGCAGCCTTGCATCGACTTCAATTGCGCGTTGATCCGGACCTCATTGATGTGGCCGTCGATATGGCGGCCAAAGTTTCCGACGCCGACAACCCAAGCAAGCCGGCAGCTATCGGCGATGCGGGTAAGTCACCGCAGAGCGCCATGACGGAAGAAAAAACCGCGGTTGTGTCCGAAACGGTGTCTCAGGCTGTATCTCAGTCCGTGTTGCCGATTGAGTCCCTGGTTATCCCGGCTGCCGAAGCAGCAATTCCTCCCCGCTGAAGGTCATAAATTGCAGACGCTTTTCAATTCAGTGTCGAAACCTGAATCTCACGAAAGTCTTAAATGGGCGCTCGATGCGGCCATGCGAAGTCACGGCGTCGTACTCGATTCCCTGCGCGTGCAAGAAAGTTTGGCGAAAGTCGCTCCTGGACAAGGTCTAGCGACTGTCGACCGGGTCATGGCTGCCCTGGGCTATGAGTCTGTGGTTCGGCATATCTATCCGGATCGTTCCAGCCTCCCGTTACTTACGTACATACCCGACCACGGCTGGGGTCTCCTTGTTGATCGTGAGCCAGATGGTCACTGGCGCATCAATTTTCCGCACGAAAGTCAAAAGGTTTCAACGGAAGCGCTTCGAAACTGTTGTGTCGAACTTCGACTTTCGAATGCTTTGCTTGACAAGGTGGGGGTTGGTGCGACGGCGCACGAGCCTAAAAGTTTCACGGCTGTATTGCTCGGCGCTTTGCGTCCTTTTCACTCCAGTATGGCCGAGGCACTCGTTGCATCCGTGTTTATCGGCATGCTTGCTTTGGTGACATCGTTGTTTTCGATGCAGGTTTATGACCGTGTCATACCGACAAAAGGGGAGTACACCCTCATCGTTCTCAGTATTGGTGTTTTGATTGGGATTATTTTTGAACTGGTCATGAAGTTTGCACGCGCGCACATCATGGACCATGTTTCCGTTGGCGTGGATAACCGTCTTTCACCTGCTGTATTCCGTCGGCTCCTGAATTTGAGAATTGACCAACTTCCGGCATCGGTTGGCAGTCTCGTTTCTCAGCTCCGAGGTTACGAGCAAGTCCGTAGCTTTTACACGGCCGGTACGCTATTTACCCTTGTCGACGTGCCAATGGGTCTTCTGTTCTTAATCGTTATGGCAATTATCGCCAGCCCCATCGTTGCTCTTGTTCCATTGCTCATGGCGGTGCTGGCACTAGGTGTGGGACTGATAGCGCGGAAAAAGATCATGGCACTTGCGATCCAGGGAGCGCAATTGAGCAATATGAAAACCGGCTTACTGGTTGAGGCGGTCGAGGGCGCGGAAACGATAAAGGCCGGCTCGGGTGGATGGAAATTTCTATCGCGTTGGACGCGCATCAACGCCACGACGATTCACAACGATCTCAAACTCCGCCGTGCGAACGAAAGCACGCACTTTGTTGCCGGCTCAATCCAGCAAATCGGCTACATGTGTGTCATTGTCGTAGGCGCTTTGCTGGTGATGCAGGGCGACATGACAACCGGCGCTCTTATTGCCTGCTCAATTCTTAGTGGGCGCGTCATTTCGCCGATCCTGGCATTGCCGGGAATCATTGTTCAACACGCTCATGCACGCGCGGCGCTGGAAGGTCTGAACAAGATATTTGAATTGAAAACAGACAATCATGATGTTGACAGGGTGCTTATCCCGGATCGACTGACGGGGAACTATCGTCTGGACGGCGTTAAATTTTCGTACGGCGACAACCCGCATGCTTTGAGAGTTCCAAATCTGCAGATTCGTGCGGGTGAGCAAGTAGGCATTCTCGGGTCAATTGGTTCAGGTAAGTCGACGCTGTTGCGCCTCCTCAGTGGGATGTATGCGTCAAGCGAAGGCCGTGTTCTGATCGATGGGCTGGATGTCTTGCATGTCAGCCGCGAAGTAATTAATCGGCAAATTGGATATCTGCAGCAAGAGCATCGGCTATTTCAAGGAACATTGCGAGAGAACCTGCTGATCGGCATGCCAGATCCCGGAGATGAGGCTTTTAGGCGCGCAATGAAACGCACGGGAATGGACCAGTTTGTACAAAGTCATCCCAAAGGCCTTGACCGACTGATCACAGAAGGTGGAAAAGGTCTGAGCGGAGGTCAGCGGCAACTGCTTGCTTTTACGCGTCTGGTGTTGGCAGACAACCCGGTGATGTTGCTCGATGAACCCACGGCCAACATGGATCAGGAACAGGAAAAGCATTGTCTGGAGGTCATTGCGCAGGAGGCCAGAGCTGGAAAGACGATTTTGATCGTCACCCACAAGCCTAGTCTTCTGCCGCTCGTTGCGCGTTTGATCGTACTTAACGGCAACCGCATCGTGCTTGACGGGCCTCGAGATGACGTGCTTGCCAAACTCGCAACACCGACGCCTGTACTTTTGCCGCAAAACGGGTCGGGCAGGGCAGCTTCCATGACAGAGGCGGCCTGACATGAAAGCGAATATCCAGAACACGTCGCAAATGCTCGTCGGGCTCAAGGACGATCTTCCTCGACCTCACGGCTCGCGACTGGGAATCGCCATCATCGTCGCGGGCCTGCTGGTGCTGTTCATCTGGGCCGCCTTCTCAAAGATCGATCAGGTCACACGGGCTTCTGCCCGTGTTATCGCCGCAGAGCGCACGCAGGTGATTCAGACCCCAGATGCGGGCGTCGTCACCAGGCTCCATGTGAGAGAAGGAGATGTGGTCAAGACCGGCCAGTTATTGGTCACGCTTGAAAAAGAACGCGCACAAGCCGCTGTAGACGACAGCAAAGCAAAAGTTGCAGCGCTGCGTATCACGGTGAGCCGTCTTCAAGCCGAGGTGTACGGAAAGCCGCTTCGATTCGAACCCGATTTGCAGGTCTACAGCGATTACATCCGTAATCAGACCGATCTCTACAACCGGCGTCAAACCGCCTTTAACGGGGATATAGGATCGTTGCAGCGCATGCTGAAAATCGCGGATCGAGAGTTGCAAATAAATTCTCGACTGGTCGCAACATTTGATGTGAGTGTTGCGGAAGTATTGCGCCTCGAAAGAGCTGCAGCCGATATAAGTGCGCAAATCACCAATCGCCGCAATAAGTATTTTCAGGACTCCCAGACTGAGATGACCAAGGCTCAAGAGGATCTCAATACACAGCAGGAATTGTTGCGCGACAGGATTCAGGTGCTTGACCACACCGAATTGCTTTCTCCGGCGAATGGGATCGTCAACAACATCAGGGCGACGACCTTGGGAGCAGTTCTGCGTGCAGGAGACACAGTGCTTGAGATATCGCCTACCGATGGCGATCTCATTGCCGAGGCGAAGGTGAATCCTTCGGATATCGCCTTTGTAGAAGTGGGCCAGACGGCATTCGTAAAGCTCGATGCTTACGACTCTTCGATATTCGGCGCATTGACTGGCCAAGTCATCTATGTGAGTCCTGATTCCTTAACGGAAGAGTCCAAGCAAGGCCCCACTAGCTTCTATCGCGTGCACGTACTGGTCAAGGAGGCGGAATTCAAAGGCAACAAGACCAGAGAAATCCAGATGCGCCCTGGTTTGACGGCTACCGTTGAAATCAAGGCGCGGGAGCGTACGGTGCTCAGCTATCTGACGAAGCCAATCAGCAAGACTCTGAGTTATTCCATGGGTGAGCGTTAGGGGCCGCTCTCCAATGCTTCGGCCGTGTGCCCTGACTACCAAATTCAAAAGTTCGGTTCTTCGCCCATCTTTCGATTGCGAAGTTCCGTGTGTCTCCGACTTTTACGATGGATTTTGATGCCTGACATAGGTCAATCGCCAAACGAGTTGTTCGGCGCCCATCTTTTTCAATGATTTCAAAGGAAAACCATGAGCCAATCTAATTGCATGACCCCGTCCCGTCGACGCCCGTTTCGGCTGGCAAATCTGGTGCTTTTGCCCGCGTTGGTGCTGACCGCACATCTTTGCCTGACGGTTCCTGTAAATGCCCAAGAAAGTCAGCAGCCCTGGACGCTGCTCGATCAGGCAGCCGAGCGGCCAACATTGACTCAAGGTCACAGCGCCATCGTGATCATGAAACTACCACGTGGTGAAGCTGGGGAGCATTCTGAAGAGGCCTTTGCCGCTGCCGCCGCTCGCAAGGAAACGGTCAGCGTATTCATCGATGGCAGCTACCACGCGAGTTTTCCGAGACCGTCATGGGCTTTTGCAGAAGTATGCCCAGGCGCGCATTTTTTAAATGCAGTGCGTGACAGTACAGCACTGGCGGTGCAGGAAAACCTCCCTTCCGGACAGCGCTATGAATTACAGCCGTCGAGTACATCCTATTTTCAGTTGATGGACGATAACAGCGGGGCTCCCCGTCTGAAAGCGGTAGACGGGAATGCAGCCAATGCGGTGCTTAGACAGCTTCCCAAGACCACGCATACGATCTCGCGGCTGGAGTCGAAAAGCTGCGCGGTTGATGTCGATGCAGTAACGCCCGTCAAGATGCCGCAAATGATGCCGGCAACGAAGTACACCCTTCAAGGCTCTACTTTGTTTGCTGTCGATAAGTTCACTTTGGATTCTCTGCGCAAAGGCGGACGGGACGAACTTGACAAGATCGTTCGCGCTTCGCGCGCAAACAACAGCGTCATTGAAAGCCTTTCTGTCATAGGTTATGCAGACCCGACTGGGAATTCAGCCTACAACCTGACCCTGTCGCAAAAACGAGCACAGACGATCAAGCAATATTTCGTCAGGTCCGGCTTTTCGCCGGAGATAACCACCTCGAGCGGGAAAGGTGCGGCCGATCCGGTCGTGACCGATTGTGGAATACGTTTCAAGACAAAGGCGCAGATCAATTCGTGCAACGAGCCGAACCGTCGTGTCGAAATCGTCGTGCGCGGGCAGTCCATACGCTGAGATCGAGATTAGATATTTAACTGTCCTGACGCCTTACTGATATTCGCCCTCGACTTTCAAGGAGCAACCAAATGAACAAAACATACGCAATCAAGATAAATTCGGCTACAGCCACGGTCCAGAACGTTCAAGTCACTTCTGGACAAAACCAGCCGACGACCGTAAAAGTCGATGGAAATGTCAATGTCGAACTGCTCGATACCGCAACTGGCAAAGCACCACACAAGATTTCCGTACGACGCGCCGGTAAAGATCTGCATGTCGCGTTTGAGGGGGGCGATCCCGCTCATTCGGATTTGATCCTGCAGGATTTCTACAGCGAAAATGATAATCATCTGGTTGGGCTGGCTGAAAACGGTCAATATTTCGAATACATACCTACTTCTGGAGAAGGTGGCTTTTACGTACCCCTGCTGTCCGACGGCGCTGACGCCATTCAGGCGTTGGGTGGCGCGGAGTTGGCTGGTGCAGCGTGGGCGCCCATGTTCGCATCGGCTTTTCCAATCGGTGCTGTTCTGGGAGCGATCGGGGCGATCGGGCTTGCTGGCGTTGCGATTGCCGCTGGGGGCGGTAGCCATAAAGTGGAGCCGCTGACCACGCCGACGCAACGTCCCAATAGCTACCTCGACAACGTGGGTCCCGTACAAAACCCGAACAGTACTGCGACCCTGACCGACGACACCACCCCTGGTCTGCATATCGGCGCGCTGCCTGCTGGTGCGACCGGCGCTGTGCTTTATGTGGACGGCGTGATCAAGCCCGCGACGTACGATCCGGCTACCGGCACGTTGACGCCCAATTCCCCGTTGCCAGATGGCGTGCATACGCTTGGCTATGGCCTGACCAATTCCGTTGGCACGACATCATCGAGCCCGACGCTGATCCTGACGATCGATTCGACACCGCCTCCCGCACCGGTGTTGCATGTCGCTGACACGGACGGCGATGGGAAGCCCAACCTGACGGGCACCGGCGAGCCAGGTGGACTGGTCACCATCACGGATCCGGCGGGTGGCAAACACACCACCATGGTTGATCCGACCGGAAAATTCGAGCTCGAGATCGACATGCCGAGCAAGCCGCTCGGAGAGTGGATCGCCACTGTCACCGATCCGGCCGACAACGTCAGCTTGCCTGGCAAGACGATCGTCACCGACCTCACGGCACCGACGGCTCCGGTCGCCGGCGCGTACGACAACGTGGGTTCGATACAGGGTCTCGTACCCAACAAGGGCGTCACGGACGATGCGACACCGACCGTGAGCGGTACCGCCGAGCCAGGCAGCGTCGTCACGATCATGAACGACGGCAGGCAGGTCGGCACCGTCCTCGCCAGCGGCTCCGGCATATGGAGCTTTACGCTCCCTCCGCTCGTCGACGGTACGTACACCGTGACGACGAAGGCGACGGACAGTCAAGGGAATACCGGGCCAACAAGCGTTCCGGTGGTGTTTACCGTCGATACGCTGGCACCGCCGGCGACGACCGCCAGCGCATTGACGGACGATGTCGGACGTATCCAGGGCCCGATCGTCAACGGCACCATCACCGACGATGCCAATCCGACCTTCACCGGCAAGGCAGAGGCAGGTGCCACGATCACAATCATGGATGGCGGCATCGTGCAAGGCACGGCACTCGTCGACGCAAGTGGAAATTGGACTTACCCGTCGACGACGCTTGCCCCGGGCGCGCATTCGTTTACTGCAACGGTGACCGACAACGTCGGGCCGACGATCGGGCAGATCCCCGACCACGGATTCACCGACGACGCCACGCCGACCTTCACCGGCAAGGCAGAGGCGGGCACGACGGTAACCGTCATGGACGGCCTCGCCAACCTGGGCACCACCCTGGTGAACCCTGCCGGCAACTGGAGCTTCACGCCCAAGAAGCCGCTGGACCCGGGCGTGCATGTGTTCACCGCGATCGTGAGCGATCTGGCCGGTAACGTCTCCGCACCGACTACGCCGATTCACTTCACGCTCGACACCAGCCTCGTGGTGATCGCGATCGACCAGGTGCTCGACGACATCAGTCCCATCGCAGGCTTGCTGGCGATGAATGCAAGCACGAACGATACGATGCCCACCGTGAGCGGCACTGCCACGGCAGGCGGTCTCGTCAAGCTCTATGTCGACGGCACCACGAGCGTCATCGGCACGGCCACGGCCGACAGCACCGGCCATTGGGTCATCACGCCGACGGCGCCACTGGCAGACGGCTTGCACAACCTGACGGCTACAGTCACCACCGCCGCGGTACCGGAAGGCGCTGCGACCGCTGCCTTCACGCTCACCGTCGACACGGCGAAGCCGATTCCGCCGGTCATCGTGTCTGTAACCGACGATGTCGGCACCATCCGCGGGCTGGAACTTCCTGGTGCACCGAGCGACGACACCACGCCGACCCTGACGGGCACGGCGGAACCCCTGAGCACGGTCACCATCCTCGACGGCACCGTGAAGATCGGCACCGCCGCGACCGATGCCAAGGGCAACTGGACGTTCACGCCCATCTCGCCGCTCAACGAAGGCGTCCACGCCATCACCACCACGGCCACCGATGCGGCTGGAAACGTGTCGCCACCTTCGCTCCCTTGGAGCTTGCTGGTGGACACGATCTCGCCAACGATCGAGCCGTTCATCACCTCGGTCTACGACGACCAGGGTCCGACCCAGGGCAATGTGCCCGACAACCCCGCGTGCGTCACCGACGACTCGCTGCCTCTGATCAGCGGCACGTCCGAACCCAACGGCAGTGTCATCATCAAGGATGGCACGATGGTGCTCGGCACCGCCGCGGTAAATTCGGCCGGCGTCTGGACCTTCCTGCCGACCACGGTGCTGATCAACGGTGGGCACATCCTCTCCGCCACGGCGGTGGATGCGGCCGGCAACGTCGGTCTCATGTCCCCGGTCCATGCGTTCACGGTGGTCACCGGCGGCATCCCGACGGCACCGGCCATCACCAACGTCCTGGACGATGTGGGCGGGGTGAGAAACATTCCTCAGCACGGCTTTACCAAGGACCTGACCCCGACCGTCGAAGGCACGGCCAAGGCCGGCGAGACAGTCCGGCTGTACAACGAGGACGGTGTACCGGTCGGCTCCACCATTGCCGACATCAACGGCCAGTGGTTCATCACGTCGCCGACGTTGGTCGAGGGCGCACACAGCTTCACCGCCACGGCGACCAACCTGGCGGGCAACGTCAGCGCGCCGACGGCGCCCTACCAGATCGTCGTCGACATCACGATCGCTGCGGCCACCGCGGCGGTTCTGAACGACGACGTCGGCCCGAAGACCGGTCTGATCCTGGATCATGACGCCACGGATGACGCCACGCCCACCTACACAGGCAAGGCGGAAGCCGGTGCGACAGTGACCGTCATGGACGGCATCACGAAGCTGGGCACCACGCTGGTGAACGCGGCGGGCGATTGGAGCTTCAAGTCGCCGCATCTTGACGACGGCGCGCATGTGTTTACCGCGATCGTCACCGATGCGGCGGGCAACGTCTCCGCACCGACCGCGCAGATCCATTTCACGCTCGATGCAAGAGCGGTGGTGATCGCCATCGATCAGGTGCTCGACGACGTCAGCCCCATTGCCGGCTTGCTGGCGATGAACGCAAGCACGAACGACACGATGCCCACCGTGAGCGGCACTGCCACGGCAGGCGGTCT
>JAQGMX010000237.1 GCA_028292145.1 Variovorax sp. | reverse complement strand
GCGCCCGAGCCCTTGCCCTTGAGCCGCTCGTAGCATTCCACGCCCTTGGCCGCGTCGTAGGCCGTCTCGCATTCCTCGTACGTCAGCTTGACGCCGTTGACGCCGCCATCGCGCGCGTTCACCAGCTTGAGGTAGTCCTGCTTGCCGTCGGCCCACGGAATGCCAAGCGGCGCGAACTGGCCGGTGCGGTAGACCAGCAGCGGCACGAATTGCTCGGCGGCAGCGGCCTGGGCTTGCGCCTGCGTGCCGACGGCGAGCGTCGAAAGTGCGGCAACGGCGAGGGCCGCGGTGCGCGCGAGAGTTCTCAATTGCATGGCTTGTCTCCTACTTGGTTGGAACGGTGTCAGTGCGGAAAAGGCCAGAGCCGCAGCTTCTGGCGCGCGGTCGACCACAGCTTCGCCAGCCCATGCGGCTCGACGATCAGGAAGAACACGATCAACGCGCCGAAGATCATGTGTTCGAGGTGCGACGCGGTGGATGTCGACATCGACAGCCCGAGCCAGTGCGGCACGTAGTTCAGCAGCAGCGGCAGCAGCACGATGAAGGCCGCGCCGAAGAACGCGCCGGCGATCGAGCCGAGCCCGCCGATGATGATCATGAACAGCAGCTGGAACGACTTGTCGATGCCGAAAGCCGCCGGCTCCCAGGCGCCCAAATGCACGAAGCCCCACAGCGCGCCCGCCACGCCGACGATGAAGCTGCTCACCGCGAAAGCCGACAGCTTGGCGTAAACCGGGCGGATGCCGATGACGGCCGCTGCGACGTCCATATCGCGCATCGCCATCCATTCGCGGCCGATGGCGCCCCGCACCAGGTTCTTGGCCAGCAGGCCGAACACCACGACCAGCGTCAGGCACAGCAGATAGCGCTCGGCGGGCGACGCGAACTGGTAGCCAAGGATGTTCAGCGAATTCACGCTCACCGAGCCCGACGACGAATCGTTGGTCACCCATTTCACGCGGTTGGTGAACCAGTCCATGAAGAACTGCGCCGCCAGCGTCGCGACCGCCAGATACAGCCCGCGGATGCGCAGGCTCGGCAACCCGAAAAGCACGCCCAGCACCGTCGCCGCCAGCCCACCGCCAAGGATCGACAGCAGCAGCGGCATGCCTTCGACGCGCACCTGCAGGTTGTAGGCCGCATACGCGCCGACCGCCATGAAAGCGCCGGTGCCGAGCGAAATCTGCCCGCAGTAGCCGACCAGGATGTTCAGCCCGATCGCTGCAAGCGAAAGGATCAGGAAGGGAATCAGGATCGCGCGGAAGCTGTAGTCGCTTGCGACCAGCGGCACGACGACGAACGCGACGGCGGCCAGCGCCACCATCGCCCAGCGGTCCTGCGCGATGGGGAACAGCGCCAGGTCGGCCCGGTAGCTGCTTTTGAAGTTGCCGTTTTCTCTGTAGAACATGGTCGGCTTTCAGACGCGGTCGATGATCTTGTCGCCGAAAAGTCCTTGCGGACGTATCAGCAGCACGGCCAGCGCCAGCACGTACGCAAACCAGTTCTCGATGCCGCCGCCCAGGTACGGGCCGAGGTAGATTTCCGACAGTTTCTCGCCGACGCCGATGATCAGACCGCCCAGGATCGCGCCGGGCACCGACGTCAGCCCGCCGAGGATCACGACCGGAAACGCCTTCAGCGCCACCAGGGAGATCGAGAACTGCACGCCCAGCTTGCTGCCCCAGATCACGCCCGCCACCAGCGCGACGATGCCGCCGACCGCCCACACGATGACCCAGATGCGCCCGAGCGGAATGCCGATCGATTGCGCGGCCTGATGGTCATCGGCCACGGCGCGCAGGGCGCGGCCTGTGCGCGTCTTCTGGAAGAACAGCGTCAGCAGGCCGACCAGCGCGGCAGCGGCGACGGCGGCGTAGAGGTCTTCCTTGCTCAGCAGCAATCCGCCGTCGAAGGTGTTCTCCAGCACGATGAACGGATCTTTCGGCATGCCGACGTCGATCTTGTAGGTCGCGCTGCCGAACAGCAGCTGGCCCGCACCGTCGAGCACGTTGGCGATGCCGAGCGTCGCCATCAGCAGCGTGATGCCTTCCTGGTTGACGAGATGCCGCAGCGCCAGCCGCTCGACCAGCCACGCGACCAGCACCATGCACCCTGCGGCTGCGATGAAGGCCAGCACGTTCGCCAGCAGCAGGCTGTCGAAGCCGAGCCACATCGGAATCCATTCGGCGAAGCGCGCCATCGCCAGCGCTGCGAACAGCACCATCGCTCCCTGCGCGAAATTGAAGACGCCGGACGCCTTGAAGATCAGCACGAAGCCGAGCGCGACCAGCGCGTAGAGCATGCCGGCCATGAGGCCGCCGAAGACGGTTTCGAGGAAAAAGCCCATCTCAGTGCTCCACGCCCAGGTACGCCCGGATCACGTCTTCGTTGTTGCGAACTTCGTCCGGCGTGCCGTCGCCGATCTTCTTGCCGTAATCGAGCACCACCACGCGGTCGCTGATGTCCATCACCACGCCCATGTCGTGCTCGATCAGCACGATCGTGGTGCCGAATTCGTCGTTCACGTCGAGGATGAAGCGGCTCATGTCCTGCTTCTCTTCCACGTTCATGCCGGCCATCGGTTCGTCGAGCAGCAGCACCTGCGGCTCCATCGCCAGCGCGCGGCCGAGGTCGACGCGCTTCTGCAGGCCGTAGGGCAGCTGGCCGACCGGCGTCTTGCGGTGCGGCTGGATTTCGAGGAAGTCGATGATCTGTTCGACGAACTCGCGCTGCGCGATTTCTTCCTTCTCCGCCCCACCCCAGCCGAACGGATTGCGAAAGGCCTGCGACAGCAAGCCGCTCTTCATCTTCAGGTTGCGGCCGGTCATGATGTTGTCGAGCACGCTCATGCCCTTGAACAGCGCCAGGTTCTGGAAGGTGCGCGCCACGCCCATCTCGGCGACTTGCCGCGAGTTCATGTGCTTGAAGGTCTGGCCGCGAAAAGTGATCGAGCCCTGCTGCGGTGCATAAACGCCATTGATGCAGTTCAGCATCGAACTCTTGCCCGCGCCGTTCGGCCCGATGATGGCCCGCACCTCGTGCTCGCGCACATTGAAGCTGATGTCCGTCAGCGCCTTCACGCCGCCGAAGCCCAGCGAGATGTTCTGCACGTCGAGGATGACCTCGCCGATTTTCTTCGTGCTCATGCCGCTGCCTTCACTTCAGGAAACCGCTGCGCGTCGACGATCTTCAGCGTCGCGCTCACCGTCCCGGTGCGCCCGTCCTCGAACTTCACCTGCGTCTCGATGAACTGCTCCGTCTTGCCGCCGTACAGCGCGTCGATCAGCACCGCGTATTTCTGCGCGATGAAGCCGCGCCGCACCTTGCGGGTGCGGGTCAGCTCGTCGTCGTCCGGGTCGAGTTCCTTGTGCAGCACCATGAAGCGCGCGATCTGCGTGTCGGCCATGCCGGGTTCGGCGGCGAGGTCGGCGTTCACTTGGCCGATGCATTCGGCGATCTGCGCGAGCACTTCCGGCTTGCCGGCCAGATCGACGTAGCCGCCGTAAGCCAGCCCGCGCCGCTCGGCCCAGTTGCCGATGGCTTCGAAATCGATGTTGATGAACGCGCAGACCTCGCTGCGCGCATCG
>JAQGMX010000202.1 GCA_028292145.1 Variovorax sp. | reverse complement strand
GCCAAGTTCAAGCCGAAGAACAACCGCATGGATTCGCCGGTGTCGGCCGCGCAGGGCTACGACTCGATCTATCTGCTGGCAGCTGCCATCAAGCAGGCCAACAGCACCGAAGGTCCGAAGATCAAGGATGCGCTGGAGAACCTGCAGGCGCCGGTCGAAGGCGTGGTGACCACCTACAACAAGCCGTTCTCCAAAACCGACCATGACGCGATCACCGCGAACATTCCGGTGTTCGGCGAAGTCAAGGCCGGCCGCGTGATCTACGCGAACGCCGACGACCAGAAGTCGGCTTCGAAGATCCGCGTCAAGGACGTGGCAGCCAACGACGCGTTGATGAAGAAATAAGGGATCGAACCCACGGTGCACCAGCGCCGCTGCAGGATTTTCCGGCAGCGGCGCTTTTTTTGAATCTCCGGGAATTCCATGCAAATCCTTACCCAACTCATCTTCAGCGGCATCGCGCTGGGCATGATCTACGCGGTCATCGCCTTCGGCTACCAGCTGACCTTCGCCACGTCGGACACCCTGAATTTCGGGCAGGGCGACGCGCTCATGCTCGGCGCGCTGGTCGGCCTCACGCTGGTCGGCCTGGGCGTCAATTACTGGCTGATGATCCCGATCGTCTGCCTGTTCGGCGCCTTCCAGGGCGTGGTGGTGGAACGCATCGGCGTGCGGCCGGCGATCAAGATCAAGTCGGAGTTCGGCTGGATCATGTCGACCATCGCGCTGGGCATCATCTTCAAGAACGTCGCGGAAAACGTCTGGGGCCGCGACGACCTCAAGTTTCCGTCGCCGCTGCCCGAATCGCCGCTCAAGTTCCTGAACGCGAACGTGCTGCCGATGGAGATCCTGGTGGTTGTCGGCGCGCTGCTGATGATGCTGGCGGTCGAGTTCTTCAACCGCAAGACGATCTACGGCAAGGCCGTGGTCGCGACCTTCAACGACCGCGACGCGGCCAAGCTGATGGGTATCAACACCGGGTTGGTCATCACGTTTTCTTACGCGCTGTCGTCGATGACGGCGGCTTTCGCCGGCGTGCTGATCGCGCCGCTGACGCTGACCGGCGCCACGATGGGCGCGGTGCTCGGCCTCAAGGCTTTCGCGGTCGCCATCATCGGCGGACTGACCAGCGGCATGGGCATCGTCGTGGGCGGGATCATCCTCGGCATCGCCGAGACCACGACCGGCTTCTACCTGAGCACCGGCTACAAGGACGTGCCCGGGCTCGTCCTGCTGCTGATTGTGCTGGCGGTACGCCCGGCCGGCCTGTTCGGCAAGACCGCGATCAAGAAGGTTTGACGACGATGTCTGCTGTCATTGCACCCACCGCGCCCGAGAAGATGAAGAAGAGCCATCTGCTGATGGTCATCGTCGGCATCGCGCTTCTGCTGCTGTTCCCGGTCGGGATCGACAACCCGTACTACATCCACCTGCTCGAAACCATCATGATCTACGCGATCGTGCTGTTCGGGCTCGATATCGTGGTCGGCTACACCGGGCAGGTTTCGCTCGGCCATGCAGGGCTTTTCGGCCTCGGCGCGTACACGGCCGGCGTGCTGGTCTTCAAGCTGGCCGCGCCGTTCTGGATCACCGTGCCCGCCGCCATCCTGCTGACCGCGGGCTTCGGCGCGCTGCTGGCATTGCCGGCGCTGCGCGTGTCCGGCCCGTACCTGGCGATGGTGACGCTGGCTTTCGGCACCATCATCCAGATTCTCATCAACGAGATGAGTTTCCTCACCGAAGGCCCGATGGGCATCAAGCTGGAAAAGCCGGCGCTCTTCGGCCACAAGCTCGACGAACGCGAGTTCTACTGGGTCGTCGTGGTGCTGATGGTGCTGGCGCTGGTGGTCGTGCACCGCATCCTGCGCTCGCACCTGGGGCGCGCTTTCGAGGCGTTGCGAGGAAGCCCGGTGGCGTCGGACTGCATGGGCGTCTCGGTCTACCGCTACAAGGTCTACGCCTTCGTCATCAGCGCCGGTTTCGCCGGTCTGGCGGGCAGCCTGTATGCGTATTCGGAGCAGTACATCTCGCCGAATTCGTACAACTTCGAGTTGACGGTGCTGTTCTTGCTGGCCGTGATCATGGGCGGGCGCAAGAGCCGCATCGGCTCGATGCTCGGCGCGGCCATCATCGTGCTGCTGCCCAAGCTGCTCGACGACGTGGTGATGTTCCGCTACGTGTCGGTCGGGCTGGCGGTGCTGGTGATCGTCACCGCCGTCGTCGCCATCCAGCGCCAGCGCGCGACACCATCGCAGATGGCGATCCCGGTGGTCGGCAGCATCGCGCTGGCGGGGCTGGCGTTCTGGCTGGAGACGATGACCGACTGGCGGCTGTCGATCTTCGGCGTGATCATGCTGTTCGTCGTGTATTACCTGCAGGACGGCATCGTCGGCTTCGTGCGCACGGCTTTCAACATCCGCAAGCCGAAGCTGCAGGTGGCGGACATCACGGATTCGAACGTGCGCTCCGACGCGGTTTCGGTCGCAGCGGACGCCGGCGGCTCCGACGAGGTGCTGAAGGCCACCGGCGTGCTGATGCAGTTCGGTGGCCTCAAGGCGCTGAACAACGTCGACCTGAGCATCCGTCGCGGCACCATCCACGGCCTGATCGGCCCCAACGGTTCCGGCAAGAGCACGATGATGAACGTGCTCACCGGCATCTACACGCCCACCGCCGGCGCACTGACTTTCGCCGGCCGCTCGCTGGTCGGGCGCACGTCGTCCGACATCGCGCTGTCGGGCATCGCGCGGACGTTCCAGAACGTGCAGCTGTTCGGCGAGATGACGGCGCTGCAGAACGTCCAGGTCGGCCTGCATCACACTTTCGACAGCAACCTGCTCGACGTCTCGCTGCATACGCCACGCTACCGGCGCGAGCGCGATGCGGCGGCGCAGCGCGCGCTGAATCTGCTGCGTTTCGTCGGACTGCAGGAGCTCGCGACCGAGGAGGCGCGCAACCTGCCGTACGGCAAGCAGCGCCTGCTGGAAATCGCGCGTGCACTGGCGCTCGATCCGCAGCTGCTGCTGCTCGACGAGCCCGCCGCCGGCCTCACGGCGCCCGACATCAAGGAACTGGTCGCAATCATTCGCAAGATTCGCGAGCACGGCGTGACCGTGATCCTGATCGAGCATCACATGGACATGGTGATGAGCATGTGCGACACGGTGTCGGTTCTCGATTTCGGCCAGAAGATCGCCGAAGGTGAGCCGGCCAAGGTGCAAGCTGACGAAAAAGTCATCGAAGCGTATCTTGGCGGAACCGCGACGTGAGCACGCAGACGGAACAACCCATGCTGACCATCCACAACTTATCCGCCGGCTACGGCAAGGTGCAGGTGCTGCACGGCATCTCAATCGAGGTGCCCAAGGGCAAGGTCGTCACGCTGATCGGCTCCAACGGCGCCGGCAAGACGACCACCATGCGGGCCATCTCCGGAATGATCGCGCCGACTTCCGGCGAGATCACGCTGAACGGCAAGCGCATCGACGGGCTGGAGAGCTATCACATCGCCAAACAGGGGCTGGCGCACTCGCCGGAAGGCCGGCGCGTGTTCGCCACCATGACGGTGACCGACAACCTGACGTTGGGCGCTTTCCCGCGATTGACCGGCAGCCGCCCGCGCGGCGACGTGCCGGGCGATCTGGAACGGGCGCTGGAGCTGTTCCCGCGGCTGAAGGAACGTCGGATGCAACTCGCCGGCACGCTGTCGGGCGGCGAGCAGCAGATGCTCGCCATGGCGCGCGCCGTGATGCTGAATCCGGAAGTGGTGCTGCTCGACGAACCGTCGATGGGGCTGGCGCCCATTCTGGTGGCGGAAGTTTTCCGCATCATCGAGCGCCTGAAAAGCGAGGGCGTCACGATGCTGCTGGTGGAGCAGTTCGCAGCCGCTGCGCTGGGTGTGGCCGATTACGGCTACGTGCTGGAAAACGGAAAGATCTCTCTGCAAGGGCCGGCGGAGAAGCTCCGCAACGACCCGGCAGTCAAGGCCGCCTATCTGGGCGGCGGCCACTGACGTCAGCCAGAGGCGCTGGGACTCAGGCCTCCATCTCGATCTTGCCGGCCTCGACGTATTCGTTGAAGGTGGTCAGCGGGATGGCGGTCAGGCCGAGCACGCCGTCGTCG
>JAQGMX010000190.1 GCA_028292145.1 Variovorax sp. | reverse complement strand
GGCCAGATGCGCGCCTCCGCGTCGCCGAGCCGCATCGCCCAGTTCAAGGAAGCGAGCGACAGCATCATCACGGCGATCAGCGCATGGCCCCAGGCGGTGATGAGCCGTCGGATGCGCCGGACCGTCACCAGATCGATCAGGCCGGCGATGCTCGCGCCCCAGCCGCCGATCGCGCCGACACCGGCCAGCCACAGGCCGGCACGCGCCCAGAACGGGTCGCCGTTGTAGATGTAGGCTGCGTCGGCGCCGACCAGCGCGACAAGCGCCGCGACAGGAAAGTGGATCAGCATCGGATGCAGCGGATGGCCGGCAACGGCCGCGTTGCTCAGGATCGGTTCGGGCGCCGGGGCGCGGCTGGCATTCTGGGTTTCGCTCATCGGCACATTCTGGTGTGCGGAAGTGCCATCGCAGCCTCGTTTGCGCTGTCGGCCTGCGTAGGACCACAGTCCGTCCTCGATCCTGCCGGCCCTTCGGCCCGCGCCATTGCGGCGGTGTGGTGGTGGATGTTCGGCGTCGCGGTGCTGGTGCTGGCCGGCGTCGTCGTGGCGTGGATGATGGCGATCCGCCGACGCGGGACGGAAGCCGACGATGCCTCCGCGCCACCGACCGTACCGACGCCGGAAGCCCGCAAGGCGCAGCGCCGCATCGAGCGGCGCTGGCTGATCGGCGGCTGGTTGCTGCTGCCGGGAGTCAGCATCCTGGCTTTGCTGATCTTCGGCTCGCCTTCAGGTTTTCACCAACTGCCCCTGAGCCTCGGCTCGGACACCGGCCAGAAGCCGTTGCGCATCGACGCCATCGGCCGGCAGTGGGCCTGGGAAATGCACTATCCGGACAACGGCGTGCGCCTTCAGAACGAGATGCGCATCCCCGCCGGCCGGCCGGTCGACGTTCACACGCAGAGCCGCGACGTGATCCATTCCTTCTGGGTGCCGCGCCTGGGCGGCAAGCTCGACGCCGTGCCTGGCCGCACCTTCGTGGTCCGCCTGCAGGCCGACGAGGCCGGCACCTACCGCGGCCAGTGCGCCGAGTTCTGCGGCACCGGCCATGCGCACATGACGATGACGGTGGTCGCGATGGCGCCTGCCGACTTCGATGCGTGGCTGCGCGAAGGGAGCCGGCCATGAGCGGAAACGCGCTCCACGAAAAGCTGCACGAAATCTGGGGCAATCCGCACGGATGGCGCGCACTGTCGGCGGTGAACCACAGCACCGTCGCGCTGCGCTTCATGGTGACCGGCGGCGTGTTCTTCCTGATCGCCGGGTTGATGGGCATGCTGATCCGCGCGCAATTGGCGCGACCGAACGGCACCTTCATGGGTGCGGAGGCCTACAACCAGGCCTTCACGATGCACGGGACGATGATGATGTTCCTGTTCGCGGTGCCGATCCTGCAGGGACTGGCCGCGTACCTGCTGCCGAAGATGCTCGGCGCACGCGACCTGGTGTATCCGCGGCTTTCCGCGTTCGGCTACTGGTGCTATCTCTTCGGCGGAATCATCTTCACGAGCAGCCTGCTGTTCGGCCTTGCGCCTGACGCCGGCTGGTTCATGTACACGCCGCTGTCGAGCAACGTCTACTCGCCCGGCATGAATGCCGACTTCTGGCTGCTGGGCATCACCTTCGTCGAGATCGCGACGATGGCCGCCGGCATCGAGATCGCGGCGTCGATCCTGAAATCGCGTGCGCCGGGCATGGCGCTGCACCGGATGCCGGTGTTTGCCTGGTCGATGCTGGTGACCTCGCTGATGATCGTCATTGGCTTTCCGCCGCTGATCCTCGGCTCGCTGCTGCTGGAGCTCGAACGCGCGGCCGGCTGGGCCTTCTTCGATCCGCTGCGCGGCGGCGATCCGTTACTTTGGGCGCACCTGTTCTGGCTGTTCGGCCATCCGGAGGTCTACATCGTGTTCCTGCCGGCGGCGGGCGTGGTGTCGACCATCGTGCCGGTGTTCGCGCGGCGGCCCCTGGTCGGCTACAGCTGGGTAGTGGTGTCGCTGATTGCAATCGGCTTCATCAGCTTCGGCTTGTGGGTGCACCACATGTTCACGCTCGGCATTCCGGCGCTGGCGCAAGCTTTCTTCTCGGCGGCCAGCATGCTGGTCGGCATACCGACGGGCGTGCAGCTTTTCGCCTGGATCGCCACGCTCTGGACCGGCCGCCCGGTGTGGCGCGCGCCGATGCTGTGGATCGGCGCCTTCCTGACGGTGTTCGTCGCCGGCGGGCTGACCGGCGTGATGCTGGCGCTGGTGCCGTTCAACTGGCAGGTGCACGACACGCACTTCGTCGTCGCGCACTTTCACTACGTGCTGGTCGGCGGAATGCTGTTTCCGCTGCTGGCCGGCATCTACTACTGGCTGCCGCATTTCAGCGGGCGGATGCCATCGGAGCGGCTGTCGAAGATCGGTTTCTGGATCACCTTCGTCGGCTTCAACGGCACCTTCCTGGTGATGCACTGGACCGGTCTCATGGGCATGCCGCGACGGGTCTACACCTACGACAGCGGACTCGGCTGGGACATTCCCAACCTGGTGT
>JAQGMX010000189.1 GCA_028292145.1 Variovorax sp. | reverse complement strand
TTGACCCACGCCTTGCCGCTGACGCTGCCGCTGGTCGGCGACGGCATCTGGTCGGCGCGCGACATGAACTGCGCGGCTTCGGTGCTGATCGGCGGGAACACGTCTTCGACCTCGTCGAACAGCAGCGCCGCCTGCGCGCTGCCCTTCAAAAACACCTGCGCGATCTGCAAAGAGCGGTAGCGGTCGCGACCGCTCAATGAATTGCCGTCGCGGTCCGCATATTCGACTTCGAACAGCTCCAGCCCCGCCGCCTGCGCTACGACTTTCGCCAACTCGGTCTTGCCGGTGCCGGGTGGCCCGTAGAGCAGCACATTGACGCCGGGCTCCTTGCGCGCCACGGCAGCGCGCAGCAGCGTGACCAGCATCTGCGTGTCGTCCGCAGCGAAGGAAAAGTCGTCGACCGACAGCGTGCTCTTGGCCGACGGACGGGTGAACACGGCCATCAGCTCGTTCTGGTCGCGGTATTCGCGCATCAGCACCGGCGGCAGCTTCTCGCTGACCTTCATGAGGTCGGCCAGATCGGTGATGTTGTGTTCGGAGATCAGGTTCTCGATCAGGCCGATGCGCTCCAGCCGCGAGCCGGCCCGCAGCGCTTCGCCGACGTCGCTGGCGCTCACGCCCGCCACTTCGGCGATGGCCGCGTAGGCTTCGGGCGCGTTGTTGACCTTGAATTCGACCAGCAGCGAGCGAAGGTCGCGCTGGTAGCGCGCCAGCGTGCCGTAGAGCAACAGCGCACGCTCGGCCTTGTTCAGCAGCAGCAGGCCGGCGAGCGAATCGATGTTTTTCTCGACCAGCGTCGATTGCTTGCGCAGCGCGTGCGTGAGCCAGTCGCGCGTCACCGAGAGCACGGCCAGCAGGTCTTTCGGCTGATCCTTGACGTATTCATCGAGATAGAAGAACAAAGTGCCCTCTTCATAAGGGCCGCGCCAGACGCCGTGGCGCTCCAACAGCGTGCGGCCGTCGAAGTTCTCGACGCCCTTCCAGGCTTCGTTGCCGGCACAGCGGCGCCCGAGGAATTCGCGCAGCCGCTGCAACACCGGCTGCGGCCACACCAGATGGCGCCCGGTCAGCGAGAGCAGGCCGTTGAGGTCGCGCCGCACGTTGAAGCGCGGTCCCTGCTTGGCAGCGAGCGTCAGGACGAAGTGCGAGCACATCAGCTCCAGGACCGGCGCCTCCTTCAACCCGGGCGACGGCAGCGCCTGCCCGCGTGCGGGAGCAGCCACCATGTCGACCTCGGAACGCTTGACCATCGAACAACCTCCAGCTAGGGAATCGGACCACGACCTACCAGCCGCACCATAACGCAGAGTTTTGGCGGGGGGAAGACGTGCGCGAAGGAAAGACGTGCAACATTCCCGCAGGATCGGATTCGCTGTGCCGAACATCGGCAGACAAGCGGGGTATCCGGCCACAATCCGCGCCATGATTGAAATCCAGGACATCGAACGTGCCGCCCAGCGGCTAAAGGGTCAGTTGCTCGACACACCGTTCGTGGAGTCGCGCACGCTGTCGGACATCGTCGGCGCGCAAGTCTTTCTGAAGTTCGAAAACCTGCAGTTCACTTCGTCCTTCAAGGAGCGCGGCGCCTGCAACAAGCTTTTCGAATTGACCGAGCTCGATCCGGCACGTGGCGTGATCGCGATGTCGGCCGGTAACCACGCCCAAGGCGTGGCATATCACGCGCAACGGCTCAGCCTGCGCGCGCTGATCGTGATGCCGCGCTTCACGCCCGGCGTGAAGATCGAGCGCACCCGCGGTTTCGGCGCCGAGGTCGTCCTCCACGGCGACACGCTCGACGCAGCGCGCGCGCATGCGATGGAGCTGGCCGAGCGCGAGAACCTGGCATTCGTGCATCCCTATGACGACGACGCGATCATCGCGGGCCAGGGCACGGTCGCGCTGGAAATGCTCGACGTCGTGCCGGACCTGGACATGCTGGTCGTCTCGGTCGGCGGCGGCGGGCTCATTGCGGGCATGGCGGTCGCGGCACGGTCGCGCAGGCCGGACATCCAGATCATCGGCGTGCAAACGACGCGCTTCCCGGCAATGATGAATGCGGCGCATGGAACGCAGCATGTGCAGGGCACAAATACGATCGCCGAAGGAATTGCGGTCGGTACACCGGGCGTTCGAACACTAGAAATCGTTAAGACGCATGTAGATGATTTGCTGCTCGTTGACGAAGGCGATATCGAACAGGCGGTTCTCATGCTGCTGGAAATCGAAAAGACGCTTGTCGAAGGTGCGGGGGCTGCGGGTCTGGCAGCGTTGATCAGGCATCCCGAACGCTTTCGCGGCAAGCGTGTCGGGCTGGTGCTTTCGGGCGGCAACATCGATCCGCTGCTGCTGGCGGCCATCATCGAGCGCGGCATGGTTCGGGCTGGCCGGCTGGCTCGATTGCGCATCAGGGCGCGCGACATTCCCGGCATGCTTGCAAGGATCACGGCCACCGTCGCCGAAGCGGGCGCCAACATCGACGAGGTCCATCACCAGCGCGCATTCACGATGCTGGCGGCACAGAACGTGGAAATCGAGCTGGTTTTGCAGACGCGGGGACGGGCCCATCTGGCGACGGTGCTGGCTGCGTTGCGCGCCTCTGGATTCGAAGCCGAAGAGCAGCACTGACATTAACAGTCGTCGAATCGGTGGAAGTTCGTGCGGACTTCTTCACGGCAAATTCAGTGCAGATGAATTGAAATTTATTTCAACGGACAATCAGATTTTTCCGAGATTACATGTGCTTTGCGCACATTCAGAATGAACTGTGAATAGCCAGTTATTCATGTCGCTCAAAGGAAAACCATCATGTCTTCTATTAACAAGTCTCTACCGGCCCGTCCAGTGAGTTCGTTGCCAGACAAAGCGAAAGGCGAGAAGCCGCTGGACATATCGCCTGGCAAGCAGCCGTACACACGCTCTTCCTCCCCCACCACAATTGCAAGCCCGCACATCGCGGGCGCAGCGGGAGAGATGGGTGAAACGCACGTCAGTCTCGTTGGGAACCACCGTATGCCCAAGCATCTGCTGTACCGCAACTCCAACAACCAGATCGGCGTCGCGCACCTGGTGAATCAACACAAGACCGGAGATCCGACAGCCGCCGTCGACCCGAGTGCCGTTCCGGAAGACAATCTCGTGACACGGAGTGAACAGGATCCTTTGCTGACCACTTCAAAGCTCACGCCAGAGGCCTGACAAGCCAGCGCCTTGCTGTCCCCAAGCGGACTCCAAGGCCGCACCCCGACTCCTGGAATCCGGCGATTTCGACATCCGCACGTAAAATGCGGCGATTCCCGCGAATCAAAGGAAGTTTTCGATGTCCACGCCTACTCCTGTCGAACCCGGCCATGATGCCGTCGTCGAAAAAGACGCGCTCGACTCGGTCGTGCACCTGATGCCGATCGTGCTGCCGATCGTGGGTGGCGTGCTGATGCTCATGCTCGCCTCCATTGCCGTCTTTCTGGCCTGATCCTCAGCGCCTCGCAGGCACGCCCGAAGCCGGCCTGCCTGCCCGCATGCGGGCCGCCGCTTCTCCGATTGGAAAACTTTTTCTCCAGCCGCTTTCCCTGAACAGGGGCAGAGCGCTGCTCGAAAAGAAGATTTTTCAACTCTGGAGACATCCCGATGAACGCCCCCACGATGAATGGCTTGCCCATTCAGGCTCCCAGCTACGTCAAGAACGCCCGGCTGATTGCCTGGATCGCTGACATGGCCGCCCTCTGCAAGCCCGCCCAGATCCACTGGTGCGACGGTAGCAAAGAAGAATACGACCGCCTTTGCCAGCAACTGGTCGACGCAGGCACCTTCAAGAAGCTCAATCCGGCCAAGCGTCCGAATTCGTTCCTAGCCAACTCCGACCCAGTCGACGTCGCGCGGGTCGAAGACCGCACCTACATCTGTTCAGCCAACAAGGAAGACGCCGGCCCGACCAACAACTGGATGGCACCGGCCGAGATGCGCACCACGCTGCAGCCGCTGTTCGACGGCTGCATGGCCGGCCGCACGATGTACGTCGAGCCCTTCTCTATGGGCCCACTCGGCTCGCCGATCGCGCACATCGGCATCGAACTGTCCGACAGCGCGTACGTCGCGGTCAACATGAAGATCATGACGCGCATGGGCAAGGCCGTTTACGACGTGCTCGGCGCCGATGGCGAATTCGTGCCCTGCGTGCACACGGTCGGCGCGCCGCTGGCTGCCGGGCAGAAGGATGTCGCTTGGCCGTGCAACACGACGAAGTACATCGTCCACTACCCGGAAACGCGCGAAATCTGGAGCTACGGCTCCGGCTACGGCGGCAACGCGCTGTTGGGCAAGAAGTGCTTCGCGCTGCGGATCGCCTCGACCATGGGCCGTGACGAAGGCTGGCTTGCAGAACACATGCTGATCCTCGGCGTGACGAATCCTGCCGGCAAGAAATACCACGTGGCCGCGGCTTTCCCGAGCGCCTGCGGCAAGACCAACTTCTCGATGCTGGTGCCGCCGGCCGGCTTCGAAGGCTGGAAGGTCACCACCATCGGCGACGACATCGCCTGGATCAAGCCGCAAGCCGACGGTTCGCTGCGCGCCATCAACCCCGAAGCCGGCTACTTCGGCGTCGCGCCCGGCACCAACTACACGACCAACCCGAACTGCATGCGCAGCCTGAACGACGGCGTGATCTTCACCAACGTCGCGTTGACCGACGACGGCGACGTGTGGTGGGAGGGCATGGAGCAGGACGTTGAAGACAAGGCGCTGCCGGCGCACCTGATCGACTGGCAGGGCAAGGACTGGACGCCGGCGATCGCCAAGGAAACCGGTGTGGATGGCAAGCTGAAACCGGCTGCGCATCCGAACGCGCGCTTCACCGTTGCCGCGACCAACAATCCCGCGCTTGACGAAGCCTGGGACGATCCGAAGGGCGTGAAGATCGACGCCTTCATCTTCGGCGGCCGCCGTTCGACCACCGTGCCGCTCGTGACCGAAGCGCGCAACTGGACCGAAGGCGTCTACATGGCCGCGACGATGGGCTCGGAAACGACCGCTGCCGCCACCGGTCAGGCCGGCGTGGTGCGCCGCGATCCGTTCGCGATGCTGCCGTTCATGGGCTACAACATGAGCGACTACTTCCAGCACTGGATCGACCTGGGCAAGAAGCTCGAAGCCTCCGGCGCCGCGCTGCCGAAGATCTACACCACCAACTGGTTCCGCAAGGGCGCCGACGGCAAGTTCGTCTGGCCCGGCTACGGCGAGAACATGCGCGTCTTGAAGTGGATGATCGACCGCATCGAAGGCAGCGGCAAGGGCAACGAGCACGTGACCGGCATCAGCCCCGGCTACGACGATCTGACCTGGACCGGCCTGGACTTCAGCCCCGCGCAGTTCGAAACCGTGACCAGCACCGACAAGGCTTCCTGGCAGGCCGAACTGAAGCTGCATGCCGAGTTGTTCGAGCAACTCGCGCATCACCTGCCGAAGGAACTGCCGGCGACCAAGGCAGCGATTGAGGAACGCCTCGAGGCCTGAGCCTCTCGGCATCCCTGGCGCGGCAATTGCCGCGCCAACGAAAAAGCCCCGCATTGCGGGGCTTTTTCAATTGCGGCTCGAGGCCGGCAGATCAGTAGTACTTGCCCATGTTCACGCGGCGCATGGCTTCGTACAGCGTCGGCATCTGAACGGCGGCGGTGCGCTTGCCGGCGAGCGCTTCAGATTGCAGCCGGGCCGTCACGGGAGCGACGAAGTCGGTCGATTCATGGCGCGTTGCAGCGGCTGTCAGCTCGTTCATGATGCGGGCGTCATACTTGGCGTAGGCCAAAAACTGTTCGTCGGCACGGGCCAGGGCACGGCGCTCGCCGTAGCCGCGGAACATGTTGACGGTGTTGTTGGCAACGGTGCGAGCGGTTTCAGCGAAGAAAGCCAGTGCCACGAAAGCCACGGCCCACATCACCAGCCAGGCAGCAAGCAGGCCGCCTTCGTTCAGGTTCGACACCAGCTTGTCTGCGACGATCAGCAGTGCGGCAACGATGGCGGCGAGCATCAGAGCGGCAAGGCCCTTGGCACCGTCGAAGCGGTTGCCGGCGGCGCGGAAGTGGTCGACGACCGCTTCGGCGCGGGCGACGCCGGGATGGTCGGTGGGTTGTTCGACGTGGACAAAGCTGGTCATGGTGTTCCCCTCCAAGGGATGAATGCGGTGTGGCGTGAGCCGATGCAGTGATATTAGGGGTTACCCTAGTGTTAAGCCACTTTATCTTTCTGATGTTTATCATTCACCACGATGATGAACGTCAACTTTCGCACGCTGGATCTCAACCTGCTGCGCGTCTTCGACGAGGTGATGGCCGAGCGCAACCTCACCCGCGCCGCACGCAACCTGGCGTTGACCCAGCCAGCGGTCAGCAATGCGCTGCGGCGGCTGCGCGAGGTGCTGGGAGACGATCTGGTGAGGCGTTCGGGTTCGGGCGTTGAACCCACGCCGCGTGCGCTCGCCCTTTGGCCGGCGGTACGCGATGCGTTGCAGCAACTTCAGCACACGCTGGCGCCGAACGAGTTCGATGCCGCCGTCGCCGACACCACTTTCGTGCTCGCCATGGCGGACGCCACGGCCGCCGAGCTGATTCCGGGCCTCGTGCAGATCGCTCAGGCCGAGGCGCCGGCGATCTCCGTGCGCGTGGTGCCGCTGACGACGCGCGATCCGCGACAGCTGCTGGAGAACGAGGAGGCCGACATGGCGATCGGCTACTTTCCGGCGGTGCTCGCGAGCCTCACGGCGCGCGGGCAGTCCGGCGTGGCGGTGCCGTTCGAGACGCAGCGGCTGTACGTCGGTCAGTATGTGTGCGTGATGCGACGCGGCCATCCGCTGGGGGACAAGCCGCTCACGCTCGACGATTACTGCGCCGCACGGCATCTGCTGGTGAGCTTTTCGGGTCGGCCCTACGGCTTCATCGACCAGACGTTGGGCGCAATGGGGCGAGAGCGGCGCATCGTCGTCACGGTGAACCAATTCTTCACCGCCGGCCGCGTGGTCGCCAATTCGGACCTGCTGACCGTGCTCCCGCGACATTTCGTACGCGTGACCGGCATCGACGACCAATTGTTGCTGCGCGACCTGCCTTTCGACCAGCCGCTGGTGCACGTCGATGCCGTTTGGCATCGGCGCGCGCAGCACGGGCATGCGCACGAGTGGCTGCGAAGTGCGCTCATACGGGCAGCGGCTGCGGCCTTTGCGCAGTCGGTGCTCGGGCATCCGGCGCCCGGCCCGACTTCAGGCTGATATCCCATCGACAACGGGTCGGCCCTGCGTCAGAGCAGTTCGACGAGGTTGATCGCCAGACCAATGTCTTCCATAGGTGACTGTTCGGTCAGCAATTTGCCGTTCAGCTTGAACTCGATGCCCGCAGCGTTCGCCGCAGACGGCTGCACGATTAAGCTCGGGGCGTAACCCAAACCGGCAACATAAGGCGGGCGAATGACGACGCCTCCATTGGTCATGCGGCTCGCCAGCATCGTGTTGTGTAGCGGCCAACCCGGCAATTCGGACACCCGGGACACGTCGATTACATGATTTCCCTGCGGCACAGCGGCCCACGCCTGCAGTCTGGCGTGGCCGGTGTCGTTCAGGTAACTGAAATAGCGTGCCTCCTGCATCAGCACGCCCTTGTCATTGACGCCGGCAACGTTTGCTCCGTTTGCTACGGCAACGGATGGTGTGCGGCTGAACGCCGGTCGGGACACCGGCGCCTGATCAGACGTCGACCGATCCTGGGGTGTGGTCAGGCGTGAAGACGCGGCGATCTGGCGGCGGATAACTGATTGCGACATAGAACCCTGTCCTGAAAAGGAAAGGCTCGATAGTTGCAGCGCAATCGCGCTCCGCGGCTAGGAATCGTCCGAAGACTTTTCCGTGAATGAGCGAACGATGTCAGCGAACAACGCTAAGCCAGGCGCTCGCGGCGACGCGCAGCTCTTGCGCGTAACGGGCGTCGAGGCCGGCGCTGAAATCGGCGCTTTCCATGAGCGTGGCAGCCGGGCTGGCGGGCGCCTCGACGGCCGGAAGCGTGGAGAAACTGAAGAAACGGGCCACTTGGGCCATCAAACGGGAAGACATGAAAGTGCGAGCCCTGGGCTGCGCTGCTGTGGATGAAGACCTGTAGGTTAAGGGTTATCCCTAGTGATTTCCAGCCCCTTCCCATGCATGTAACGCATAACGTTATCCGTATGCGGGACGCTGCAGCCATGCGCTGCCCTCTAGACTCGTGGCAATGAAGGTCCAACTCCTCTCCGATCTCCACCTGGAGTCCCATCCGCGTCTGCAGATCGCCCCCGCACCCGGCGCCGACCTGCTCGTGCTGGCCGGCGACGTCGGCTCCTACCAACGCGGCTCCCGGCTCGAAACGCCCGATTTCGGGCTGGCCCGCTTCTCGCCGCGCAATGGCTGGCCGACACCGGTTTTCTACGTGCCGGGCAACCACGAATACGACAGCGACGATTTCGACCGCAGCCACGACCGCCTTCGCCAACTGTGTGTTGACCTCGGCATCACCTGGCTCGAACGCGAAACGTCGGTCGTCAACGGCGTGCGTTTCGTCGGTACCACGCTGTGGGCGGATTTCGATGCGTTGGTCACACCCAAGGACGACCTGGCGGAGCGGCTGAAGAAGCGCGGCAAGGCGATGCGCGCCGCCGACTTCTATCTGGCGAAAGCGGCCGCCACCCGCAACGGCCATCCGTTCATGGCCGCGCAGATCCGCGAACATGCGCTGGTGTGCGAAAGCTGGCTGCGCGACGCACTGGCGACGCCGTTCGACGGCACGACCGTCGTCGTCACGCATTTCGCGCCGACGCTTGCCAGCGCCGATCCGCGCTACGGGCTGCGGCCCGGCACCGCCGGCTTCTGCAATTCGCTCGACGACCTGCTGCCGCTGGCCGACTTCTGGCTGCACGGCCACCTGCATTGCGCCTTCGACTATGTGAAGGACGGCTGCCGTGTGATCGCGAACCCGCTCGGCTATGCGGCCAAGGGCGAGCAGGACGACTTCCAGCCCGACTGGCTGATCGACATCCACTGACGGACGCACCCCATGCTCAACGGCCTCTGGCTCGGATTCTTCCTGATCGCTGCAGTCGCGGCGCTGGGTCGCTGGCTGATCGGCGGCGATCCGACCGTGTTCGCCGCGATGGTCGAAAGCCTGTTCGCGATGGCGCGGCTGGCGGTCGAGGTGATGGTTCTGCTGTTCGGCACGCTGACGCTGTGGCTCGGGCTGCTGCGCATTGCCGAAGCGGCCGGGCTGGTGGCCTGGATGGCACGGCTGCTCGGGCCGCTGTTCCGGCGCCTGATGCCCGAAGTGCCGGCCGGTCATCCGGCGCTGGGCCTGATCACCATGAATTTCGCGGCCAACGCGCTCGGGCTGGACAACGCGGCGACGCCGATCGGCCTCAAGGCGATGCGCGAGTTGCAGACGCTCAATCCGCATCCGACCGCGGCCAGCAACGCGCAGATCCTGTTCCTGGTGCTCAACGCGTCTTCGCTCACGCTGCTGCCGGTGACGATCTTCATGTACCGCGCGCAGCAAGGCGCGCCCGATCCGACGATGGTGTTCCTGCCGATCCTGCTGGCGACGAGCGTGTCGACGCTGGTCGGGCTGTTGTCGGTGGCGCTCGTCCAGCGGCTGAAGCTCTGGGACCCCGTCGTGCTGGCATATCTCGTGCCCGGTGCGCTGGTGCTGGGCGGATTCATGGCGCTGCTCGGCACGTTGTCGGCGGCTGCACTCGCGGCGCTGTCGTCGTTGATGGGCAACCTGGCGTTGTTCGGCATCGTCATTGCGTTCCTGCTGGTGGGCGCGTTGCGCGGCGTGAAGGTCTACGAACAGTTCATCGAGGGCGCGAAGGAGGGTTTCGACGTCGCCAAGAACCTGCTGCCGTATCTGGTCGCGATGCTGTGCGCGGTCGGCGTGCTGCGGGCATCGGGCGCGCTCGAACTCGTCCTGAGCGGCGTGCGCTGGCTGGTCGGGCTCACTGGCTGGGATACGCGCTTCGTCGATGCGCTACCGACCGCGCTGGTCAAACCGTTCTCGGGCAGCGCGGCGCGGGCGATGCTGATCGAGACGATGAAGAGCCAGGGCGTGGACAGCTTTCCGGCGCTGGCCGCGGCCGTGATCCAGGGCAGCACCGAAACGACCTTCTACGTATTGGCCGTGTATTTCGGCGCCGTCGGCATCCAGCGCGCGCGACATGCGGTCGGTTGCGCGCTGGCGGCGGAGTTCGCGGGCGTGGTGGCGGCGATCGTGGTGAGCTACTGGTTTTTCGGATGAAGCGCTCCGCCGACGCGCCGCAGCGACCCGATGCGCCAGAATAGTTGTGTTTCCCGCCATCCCGCATCCTCTTTTTCCAGCTCTCCAGTGACCGCTCCCGCACAGGCGCAACCGCCCTCCTTTTCGGCCGACGAATTCCGGCAGGCGCTCGGCATGTTCGCTACCGGCGTGACGATCGTCACGGCGCGCGCCGCCGACGGCTCGCTGGTCGGATTGACGGCCAACTCCTTCAACTCCGTTTCGCTGGCACCACCGCTGGTGCTGTGGAGCCTGGCGCGACGATCGGGCTCCATGCCGGCGCTGGA
>JAQGMX010000130.1 GCA_028292145.1 Variovorax sp. | reverse complement strand
CGCACATGGATGAACGTACGGACCTGCGCGCTGTACGCCGTGATGCCCTTGCGGCCGATCGCGATCGAAGGCGGCTCGACGACGCCCATCTTCGCCGTCACTCTTGCCAGCCCGAGCAACGAGATGTCGAGCGACGGGATGTCGACCGCATGACCCGAGCTTGCGACGCCGATGGCGGTGCGGATCACATCCAGCGCGTTGAGCTGAGAGCTGAGCGCGGCGTAGCCGTTCGGTGCCGTGATGGTCGCGAACAGCGCCGAAGCACCGCTGGCGGAGCCCAGCCGCATATCCAGCGCCGTCACGCCGAGCGTGGTCTTGAGCGCGTTCACCAACATGACGTTGGCATTGAGCAGGTCGGTCCGCCCGCTGGCCGCGACGACGGCATCGAGAAGCTGTCCCAGCGTGATGTCGGTGTCAAGCAGGCTGTTCAAGCTGGCGACCGAGATGTTCGCCGCAGGGCACAGCGCGGCGCCGGGAATCGCGCAGAGCAGGCCGCCCGGGGTGATAGGCACCGTCGCCAGGCCTTCGTAGCCGACGAGGATGCTGTTGTCGATGTTCAGGCCGATCGCCTTGAGCGAAGCGCCGAGCGTCGAATCGCCGCCGGTCCGCAGCAGGCGCGGCGTGACCGAGATCGCGGCGACGGGCGCGTCGAGCATGGCGAGGGCCTCGACGGCAATGGTCCGGGCGCCGCCGAGGTTCGGCAGGATCGACACCGGCGGCGCGGACCTGATCGTGACGCGCAAGGCATTCGGGTCGGTGCCGCCGCTCGTGAAATGCCGCTCGCCCGCGATGCTGCTGGCCCACTGGCCGCATTCGACGGTCGTCAGCGCGATGCCTGCCATGTTGTTCGCCGCGTTCTGGATTGCCTGGGTTCTGGCATTGGCGCAGATGTCGACGCCGGGCGAAGGCAGCAGCTTCTGCGCACCGGCGAGCGCTGCCAGGTCGGCCGTCTTCTGGAACTCGCGCTTCATGTAGAAGAGATAGGCCATCTCGCTGCCCAGCAGCACCATGACGATCAGGCTCAGCGCCATGGCTGCGGTGACCACGATGGAGCCGCGTTGCCTGCGGCTTGGGAAGCGATGCGTGAGGCAGGTCTGGCGCATGCGACCGCCCGATTCAGGAATACAGAACCGCCGTCGCCCGGCTGGTCAACGTGTTCGGCATCCAGCGGCTCGCATCGAACATCGGCACCGATGGCAACACGCGGTTGAGGCTGTACGGATAACTCACCGTGACCGTGACCAGCGCGCCTGCGGCGACGACGGTCACCGTCACATGGCTGGCGATCCAGCTGCGCCGGGCGGCCGGCATGACGTTGCCCGCGGCCGGCACGATCAGCGATCCGGCGAGCGAATCGCGCACCGCGCCCTTGATCTGCTCGACGGCTGCCGCCTGGCTGTTCTGCAGCATCAGCGGCGGCAGCAACGGCGCGGCACGGGCGCCGTCTTCAGCAGCGCGCGACACCGCCTGCTGGATGTAGAGCGCCGCGCCGAAGGTCGCGATGCCGTAGAGCATCACCAGCAGCAAACCGAGTACCAGCGCGAACTCGACTGCGGCAATACCTCGCTGCAGGCGTCGCGATAGGCGGTGCGCGCTCACAGCGACCGCCCGTCGAGCAGCACCGTGGCGCGCCCGGTCAGCGTGTCGGGCATGGCGAAGTTCAGTGCCGGCATCAGCCGGCGCAGGCCACCCGCCGTCACCGTGACGACGATCTGGCAGCGTTGCGACCAGTCGAGGCTGCAGACCGGCGTGACGCACTGGTTGCTTTCGACGCCGCAGACCTGCGCCGCGACGGTCGGCGTCACCGGCAGCCAGCCGCTGGTGCGCTGGAGCGCGACCGCAGCGGCGCGCGCGGTGCGCGAGGGCAGGTCGACCTGATAGCGCAGGGCGGCGCGCGCGCCGTCCTCGGCTGCGTTCTGGAGGCCGGCACGAAAAGCGAACAGCAGTCCGAAGCACAGGCTGGCGTAGAGCAACGCGAAGAACATCAGGAACACGAAAGCGAACTCGACCGCATAGACGCCGCGCTGGGTGCGCCGGGTTTTCATGGCAAGCGCCTTACGGGGATGCACGGCCGGCGCCGGCGCTGCGCACGGTCGTGCTCAAGTGTTCCGGTATCGGGCGCTTGAAGCTGTCGAGGTAGCGCTGATAACTCAGGTTCGCGACCTCTCCGGCAATCGGCCGCGGCGTCGCCGACTCCGCGCCGCCGTTACGCTGCAGCTCGACCAGCGAAAGCGCCCCGTCGTGGACTGCGGTCCGGGTCCTGGGCGCCATCTTGTAGGCGTTCATCAAGGCCTCCGCCTGTGCGGCCTGTCCGCTGGCTTGCAGGTAGAGGGCGACGTTGACCTGCACCTGCGGGTCGTCCGGCTTGAGCTGGATCGCCTGCATCAGCGGGATGCGTGCCTCGGCAATGCGGCCGGCACGCAGATGGGCATAGCCGAGATCGCCGAGCAGCACACCGTCGGTCGGGTTCCGCTGTCGCGCCAGTTCGAAGAAGCGAATGGCTTCCGCATCGTCGCGCCTGCTTGCTGCGATGAGGCCGAGGCCGTGGTAGCCGGCGGCTTCCAGCGGCGTTCCGACGAGCTTTTCATAAGCGGCGCGCGCCGCGTCGGGTTGTTCCGTCTGGCGGAGCGCATCGGCCCGCAGCCGGACCGACGGCGACGTGCTGCCCCAGCGCTGCTCCAGCGCGTCGATGTGGGCGAGCGAGGCGAACCAGAGCCCGTCGCGCTGCATCTGTGCGACCAGGCGGAGATAGGTTTCCTCGCTGTCCGCCGGCGTGCCGGCCGGTGCTTCGGCGGCGTTGCGCTGGAGCTGCTGCTCCACGGCAGCGGGGTAGACGCCCTTGGGCTCGCTGGCGCTGGCGCAGGCGCCGAGCAGCAGGGCCGCCAGCAGCGATGCACCAGCCTGAAAAGTGCGTGAAGCGGTCATTTGCCCATGGCTCCCATTGAACGGACGATGGCCAGGAATCCTGGCCCTGCGGCGACGATGATCAGCGCCGGTAGCAACGTGGCCACCATGACGCCGGTCATCTTGACGGTGATCTTTCCGATGCGCGCCTTCATCTGCGAGCGCCGCAGTTCGCGCAGCCGGTCGCCGAACTGCGCGAGCGGCTCCTGCACCGCGCCGCCGTGCCGGTCGACCTGCACCAGCAGCGCCACGAAGCCCGCGAGGTTGTCGTTGGCATACAGCGTCGCCAGCCGCTGCATCGACTGCTCGCGGGTGCGACCTTGCGCGTACTGGCGGTTGGCGATGACGAGCTCGGCGCCGATCACCTTGAGCACGTGCGTGAAATCGGTCGCCATGACCTGCACGCTCTGGTCGAGGCTCAGGCCCACGCCCTGCAGCAGCCGCAACAGGTCGACTGCCAGCGGAAGCTCCTGCACCACGCGCTCGCGGCGTCGTGCCGCCCATCGGCCGATCAGCCACTTGGGCAGCATGAAGCCGACGATGAAGGCGAGGGCGGCAACGGGCAAAATCTTCTGGTCCAGCCAGCCGGCTGCGATTCCGATCCAGGCCAGCAGCGGAAGCAGCGTCGCTAGCGTCAGCCGCAAAACCAGGAAGACCAGTTGCGAACGGACCGAAGGCAGGCCGCATTGATCGATCAGCTTGCGGTCTTCATTGGCCACCAGCAGCCGGCCGATGCGGCTGTGAAGCCAGTGGATCGGCAGGGTTCTGCGGACTTTGTCCGCTGCATCCACCTCGGCGCCGGATGATGCCGCATCGTCCTGCGCGGCCAGCGCCCGCTCAAGTACATGTCTATGCCGGCGCCGCTGCAGTTCGCGTGCGACCAGCAATCCGGCGACCAGCAGCGCCGCTGCCGACAGCAGACTCAGGCTCAAGGCAGCGAGTATTTCGGGCGCCATCGCGTTCATCCGATGCGCGCCAGCCGGTAGAGCATCAGCACGCCAAGCATCTGGAGCCCGGCCGCGCTGAAGATCATGGTCTGGCCGGTCGGGTCCCGCCACATCAGCATGAAGTAGGAGGCGTTGGTCATCACGATGAGGCCGGCGACGATCATCGGCAACAGGCCCAGCACCCAGGCCGACAGCCGTGTTTCCGACGACAGCGCGATCAGTTCCTGCTCGGCCTGTTCGCGGTCCCGCATGAAGCCGGCCACGCGTTCGAGCAGCAGATCGGTCCGGCCGCCGTAGCGCACACCGACGCCGATGATGGACGCCAGCAGCGCCATCTCCTCGATGCCGGCGTTGCGCGCCGTCTGGTGCAGCGCGATATCGAGATCGACACCGGCGCGGGCCAGTGCGGCGGCATCTTCCAGCGATTCGCGCAGCGGTGCCTTTGCGCTTGCGACCGACAACTGAAACGCAGCCTGCGTCGCATTGCCGACTGTCAGGAGCCGGACCATGCCGTCGATGAACCCGGGCAGTTGCGCGACCATGCGACGGCGCCGCTTCTGCAGGCGCAGCCAGAGTGCGAACGTGCCGACCAACACGAGCAGGATGAAAGCGGTCGCGGCGGGCAAAGCGCCGGCCACCGCCAGGAGGGCGAGGCTCGCCGCCAGCACGACGGCCGAGCAAATGGCGACGGTGCGTAGCGTGACCACGCCCTGCAGCCATCCGGGCAGCTCGATGGCGGCCCAGCCCGTCTTGGGTGCGGTGGGCAAGACGGCCGGCGCAGGCGCCCAGGGGTCGGCCGTTCGATTCGAATGACTGGTGGCCGGACTTTCGGCGGCCAGACCACCGCCCGTGCCATGCGCTGCGATCTGCTGCGAAAGAAAACGTCCCGCCGCATCGCGCGCATGCCGCCGCGCAGCCCAATGCCAGAGCACAAGCGCGGCGGCTGCCACCAGCAGCCCCAGTATCGCCACGACGAAGAACGCGTCAGGCACGGAGGGCTCCGAAGCCGGTGACGGGTTCGTCCATGCGGTCGTGGGCGGTGGCGCTGTTGACCGCGTTCGTCGCGCGCTGCTGGCGCTGCAGGCTCTGGCGGAAGCGCGTGATCTTCGGTGAATGCGGGGCAACGCCAAGCGTGGCCCAGCGGTCGATCTCGCGGCCGTCCGGCCCCGTCATCGGCTCGTAGCGGTACAGCTCCTGCATCGCGACCACTTCGTCATTGACGCCGGTGATCTCCGAGATCGACAGGATGCGCCGCTGACCGCTCGACAGCCGGCCGATCTGCACGATGAAGTCGACCGCGTTCGCGATCTGCCGGCGCAGGCTGCTCTCGCTGCCCTGGTAGCCCGCGAAGCCGGCCAGCATTTCCAGCCGGTAGAGACATTCGCGCGGCGAACTGGCATGGATGGTGCCCATCGAACCGTCATGGCCGGTGTTCATCGCCTGCATCATCTCGATGACCTCGGCGCCGCGCACCTCGCCGACGATGATGCGGTCGGGCCGCATGCGCAGGCTGTTGCGCAGCAGGTCGCGGATCGACACCTGCCCGGCACCGTCGAAGCCGCCGGAGCGGCTCTCCAGACGAACGACATGCGCGTGGCCCAGCGAAAGCTCGGCGGTGTCCTCGATCGAGACGATGCGCTCGGTCGCCGGAATGAAGGTCGCCAGCGCGTTCAGCAAGGAGGTCTTGCCCGAACTCGTGCCGCCGCTCACCAGCACGTTGCAGCGGGCCTTCACGGCAATTTCCAGCAGTTGGGCCATGCCGGCGTCGAAGGTGCCCAGACGCACCAGTTCCGAAGGCGTCAGCGGGTCCTTGCGGAACTTGCGGATCGACACCGAAAGTCCGTCCAGCGCCAGCGGCGAGATGACCACGTTGATGCGCCCGCCGTCGGGCAGCCGTGCATCGACCATCGGATTGGCCTCGTCGAGGCGTCGTCCGACCGGCGCCAGGATGCGGCGCACGATGCGCAGCACATGCGCCTCGTCGGTGAAGCGCAGCGTTTCGCGCTGCAGCATGCCGCGGCGCGAGACGTAGACCTGTTTGTGACCGTTGATGAGGATGTCTTCCACCGCAGGGTCGTTCAGCAGGTCTTCCAGCGGACCGAAGCCGGCCAGCTCCTTCGTCAGCGCATCGGCGATCAGCTGGATCTCGCGGTCGTTGACTGGCACGCGTTGCTGGCGGATGAAGCTGTCGAGCTCGACCTCGACGAACTGCTGGATCGATGCGCGCGACAGCCGGCCGAATTCGGCGCCTAGCGCTTCGATGCGCCCGAGCAGGTGTTCGTGCGTCCAGCCCTTGATGTCCTGGAACTGCTGTGAGTGAATGAAGCCTTCGTTGTCGTCGGCGAATTCGATGACCGGAGACATGCTCAGCTTTCCTTCGCGCGCTTCTTGATCTGGCTCATGAAGCTGTTCCAGGGCGAAGCGATCGGGGCGGTCGGCGTGGTCTTCGGCTTAGCCCCGGAGTTCGCATCCGTTGTGGCGAGCTCGCGCTGCAAGGCCTTCGTCATGCCCAGGACGGCCTGCGTGTACGGGTCGTTGCGCGCGGTGCGCACCAGCATCTCACCGCGGCCGGCCGCCGTCAGCAGCGCCGTGCGGCGCATCGGCAGCACATGGGCCAGCGGAAGGCGCAGACGCGCTGCGATGTCGCGTGCGGTCAGGCTGACGGCCGGATCGATCTTGTTGACGACCAATGAAAAACGCTGGATCTCGATGCCGCGCGTCTCCAGTTCACGCAGCATGTTCGCCGTCGACAGGATGGCGCCGATGCTCTGGTCGCAGACGACCCAGGTCCGGTCGGCCTCGGCCACCGTGCGCGCGATGAAATCGACGGTGGTGAAGCCGCCTAGGTCGATGAACTGGTAGTCGAAGAAGTCGGCCAGCCGGCGGATCAGCGCGGCGGAGTCGGCATGCGAGATCTCCCGAACCTGCGTCAGACTCGGCGGCAGCGGTAGCACGGCGGCGCCGCCGGCATGGTGCGCGAAGGCCGTGTGCAGCAGCGTCTGGTCGAGCCGGCGCAGGTTGTGCACGCCGTCGACGAAACTGAAGCTGCTCTGCGTGTCGAGGTACAACAACCCGTCGCGCGCCGGCAGGCCGAGGTCGAGCAGGGCGGCGCGCGAGGTCGCGTCCTGCATCAGTAGCGCCAGGCTCGCGGCCAGCGTCGTGGTGCCGAGCCCGGCGCGGGCGCCGAGCAGCGCGATCGTCCGGCCGCGCACCGCCGCATGCTCGGCGCTGCGGCGCTCCAGCAGCGCAATGAGTGTGGCTTCGGCGTCCGGCAGGGTTGCAGCCATGTCAATGAAATCGTCGACGCCTGCGCGCAGGCCGGCCAGCAGCGTCGCCGGATCTTCCGCGCTGCCGGTGCCCAGAATTGCGAGCGCAGGCCAGTCGCGGCGCAGGTGCTGATGCAGCATGGCCGAGGTGGCGGAGTGCGGCTCGGAAAAGTCCAGGAACACGGCCCGCGGTGCGCTGGCGGCGATGCGCTCGTCCAGTGCCTGCGGCGTCATGGCGATCGGCTGCACCGTGCCGTGGCGTTGCAGCGCCTGGATGAGCCAGGTGATGCGGGCGCCGTTTTCGCAGGCGAAGAGGTAAGTGTCGGGTATGTTCATCGTCGCCGCAATATCAACGGGAAAAGCCGGGCAGTGCGTCGCCGGAAGCGGCGCCGAGGAAGATCGAGCGCCAGACCGGGCCGTCGCGCTGCTCCGTGCCGCCGGGCAGCTGCGAGGACAGATCGGTACCTCGGGCGATCGGCTTGACCAGGTGGGGCGTGGCGATGATGACCAGCTCCTTTTCGTTCATCGTGTAGCGGTTGTTCCTGAAGAAGGAGCCGATGACCGGCAGGTCGCCCAGCAGCGGCACCTTGTCGACGCTCGATGACGTGGTGCGGCTCACCAGCCCGCCGATGACGAAGCTTTCGCCGTCGCCGAGTTCGATGGTGGTGTCGGCCCGGCGCGTGCTGATGGCGGGCACCGACGAGCCGCCGATGTTCACGCCGTTGGCGTAGTCGATGTCGCTCACTTCCGGCGCCACCTTGAGCACGATGCGGTCGTTCGACAGCACCGTCGGCGTGACGCTCAGGCCGATGCCGAACGGCTTGTATTCGATCGACGTGGTACCCAGACCCTGTGGCACCGGTATGGGCAACTCGCCGCCCGACAGGAAGCTGGCGCTCTGGCCGGAGACGGTCACCAGCGTCGGTTCCGCAAGCACGCGGGCCAGCCCGTTCTGCTGCAGGAGCTGCAGTGTGGCCTGCATGCCGCGGCCCTTGTTGGCATTGCCGAAGTTCAACGCGAGGTTGAACGCTTCCGACAGCACCCCGGGCGAGGTGCTCAGGAAGCTGAATCCGTGGCTATTGGGCCCGTAGGACGACAGATTGAGGCCGGCCTGCTTCAACACGCTGCGGCTGAATTCGACCACCCGCACTTCCACCTGAACCGTATGGCTGCGGACTTCGACCTGCGAGCGGTCGATCGGCACGGCCTTGTCGCCGTACGACGCCAGCGCTTCTTCGCGTGCCTGGCGATAGGCGGGCACGTCGGCGACGCTGCCTTCGATCAGCGGCATCGGGCGCTGGATCTCCAGCGCGTAGGTGGTTGCGGCCGTGCTGCCGCGTTCCCAGACCATCAGCGTGGTCTGTCCGGTTTTCTTGCCGGTGAGGATCAGGCGCGCCGCGGCCGTCGTACCTGCGACCGGCCTGGTGGATGTCTTGCGTGAAATCGTCACGGTGGCGACGGTTTCGTCGGCGATGGCGATGCGCTCGATGCCCTTGTCGAACAGCAGTTCGCGTTGGGAGCCGGCAGCGAAGCGAAGCAGTTGCGACACGGTTTTGTCGGCCACCTGCGCATCGGGCTTGCTTGGCGCATCGGCAGGCGCGGCAGCCAGCAGTGCAGCGGGCGCAGTGAGCAAAGCAAACGCGATGAGCGTGACCGAGGCGGGAGCGGTTTTTCTGGAGAGGGCGGCGGGCATGTGACGGCGCGTCAGTAGTTGAGCGTCTCGCGGCGGTCACCACGGAGGAATTCGACTTCGTTGGAATGTGTCCGCTTGAGCGAGGCGCTTCGGCGTGCGCTCGCAGTCGCGGTGTCTGGATTTTTTGCAACGGCCGGATGCACAGCAGCCATCGCCGGAGTGCTTGCGCCGTGGCCAGAAAGATGTGCCGCAGTCAGACCGGCAAACAGCGCGGCTTCCGGTTGTGCCACGTCGGCAGGGTTGCGCAGCGCGAGCAACAGGTGGCCGCCGTTCTCGCCGAGCGCGAGTCGGGCGATTTCTGCCACCGGAATCGCCAGCACGGCGGTTCGCGCGGCTTCGTTTCGGCCTTGGGACTGCTGGCTGTTCTGCTGCATGTTCTCGACCGACGCCGCGCCGAAGGCCAGCACCCGCTTGCGCGACAGCAGCAGGCGTGCCTGGTTGCCGGCCGTGTCCCTGCCATCGGATTTGAGTACGACGAACACGTCGACGTAGTCGCCCGGCTGCACGCGGTGGCCGACGCCCATCACTTCATCGGCGCGCACGGCGACCGCGCGCTCACCGTCGCCAAGCCGTTGCGCGAGGCCGGATGCAAGCTGGTTTTCCACCAGCGGCATGCCTTCGGAAAGATCGAGCACCGGTACGCGGCCCACCAGCGCTTCAGCGCTGGCGAAGGTGCCCGAAGGCTGGATCGGCAATTGGGCGACGCGCAGCGCGTCGGCGGCAATGACCTGGCCGGCTGGTGTCGCTCGTGCGGCGACGACGACAGGAAACAGGGGGGCGGCTGCGCGCACCTCCGGGTCCGGCGCCGTCTGCCCAGCTGTCTGC
This sequence comes from Variovorax sp., assembly GCA_028292145.1. Classification (GTDB taxonomy): domain Bacteria; phylum Pseudomonadota; class Gammaproteobacteria; order Burkholderiales; family Burkholderiaceae_C; genus Variovorax. The sequence goes on along the minus strand of JAQGMX010000130.1, from coordinate 608 downwards.
GGGAGCGACGGCTGGTATCTGTGGCTCAGGATCCAGGCATAGATCCCGAGCACGATCGCCAGCAGCACCAACACGGCGGCGACGAGTTTTGTGAGATGGACCATCGCCTCAGTTCAGCAAGGTCCGGCCTGTGGCCAGCCAGGCGAGGGTTGCCAGGGAAAGATAGGCCGCGTACGGAATGTGACGCTGGCGTGTGCGGCGGCTCGACGCTGGCGTTGCGACGGCTGCCTCGGCTTGCGGAGCGCTCGAAAGCGCGATCGCCAGCCTGGGCATGACCGGCCATTGATCCAGTGCCAGCCAGAGTGCGGCATGGACGCCGGCGAGCAAGCTGGCGCCGACCCAGATCGGCATCAGCGGCGCGAAACCGACCCAGAGACCGAGCGCACCGGCGAACTTGACGTCCCCGGCGCCCATGAGGCCGGTTGCATAGAGCATCAGCAGAACGCCGAAACCGACGACGGCCCCGCCAGCCGCATTTCCCCAGCCGATGCCGAAAGGCTGGCTATCGCAGACCAGCACTGCGATGGCAGCCACCGCGCCGGCCAGCGACAGCCAGTTGGGCACGCGGCGCTGGCGGAAGTCGAATGCGGCGACGGCCAGCAGCCAGA
>JAQGMX010000109.1 GCA_028292145.1 Variovorax sp. | reverse complement strand
TTGTCCAGCACGTTGCAGACGGTCTGCTTTATGGCCGAATCGGACACCATCGGCAAGTCTTCGCCGAAATGATTGGTGTAGTTGAACGAGAGAACCTGGCGTGTCGCGCGCCATTCCGCGGCCAGTTCATCGAGGAAGGTGACGACGGTCGTCGCAGCGGAAGACTCTCCGCGCGCTTCCCCGGCCGAAAGCAGAATGCCGCTGACGATCGATTTGCAGCGCTGGAGCTGCACCTGCATCTCCCCCACTTCCTGCAGGAGGTCGGGGTTGGCGCTGAACTCGGGCATGCGCCGCCAGTCGCCGAGGATCACGGACAGCGTCGCCAGCGGCGTCCCCAGCTCGTGCGCGGCGCCGGACGCGAGCAGGCCCATCCGTACGATATGTTCCTCTTCGGCCGCACGCTGTCGCAAACCGGCCAGCCGGGCGTCTCGCGCGCGCAGGTTACCGTTGATGCGCGTGATGAAGATCAGCTGCAACGCCGCGTTGAGCGCGAAGCAGACCACCATTCCCTGGATGTAGGGGCTGGCCAGCCCGCGCGCGTGATCAAGCGGCAGCGACAGCGGCCGGGAGAAAAGCGCCAGCACCGCAAGACAGGTCGTGGTGACGACGACCATTACCGTGCTCGACCAGCTTTCCAACAACACCGCACTCAGGATCACCTGGAGCAGGAACAGATAGACGAAAGGATTGGTCACACCGCCGCTCAGGTAAAGCTGCGCGGTCAGCATGCCGACATCGACCAGCAAGGTGACGAACAACTCGGTGTTGGTGACTTCACGCCCGGTGCGCCAGCGCCACAGGCTCAGCAGGTTGAATAGGACGAGGCAGCCGATGATGGCGAGCATCTGGTCCAGCGGGAGCCGGATCTGGAAACCGTAATGCACGACCTCGATGGTCACGATCTGACCGACGACGGCGATCCAGCGCAGCTGGATCAACTGCTGCAGATTGTCCAGGCCGGTCGCGTCGTCGCGCCGGGTTTCAGTCGCGGTCGACATGGCCTGGTTGGCCTGCAGCAGCCCGGGAACGGCGATCTCGCCGATCTTCGCGCAGCACATAGCCGGCGGCCAGCGCGATCATCAGCGCGAGCGCGTACCAGGTGATGGCGTAGACGAGGTGATTGTTGTGGAAGTCGATCACTGTGAGTCCGGCGACGGGCCAGCGTGACGGAATGGTACCGGGGATGATCTCGCCGGCATTGCCCCCACCGCCGGCCACGTTTCGAGCGCCGGATTGAGCGTCCGCCTGCGCGTCGACGAAATACGGCGCGACGCCGGTCAGGCCGCGCGCCTGCGCGATCGCCTGGACATCGCGCGAGTACCAGCGCCCGGCCGCAGGATCGTTGTGCCGGAGAAAACTGCCGCCAGGCTGGGTCAGACGCAGCAGGCCGACGACATCGGCCGGCATCCGCGGCTCGGACGAACCGTCGTTGCGGCTGCCGGGCTCGCGCCGATCCGGCGAAACGAAGCCGCGATTCACCAGAACGATGGCGCCGTCAGGAAGCTGCACCGGCGTCATGACCCAGAAACCGCTGCCGTAATCAGTGCTGGCCTGAACCAGCGTTTCGCGGTCGTTGAGGAAGACGCCACTCAGCCGAACGCGACGGTATTCGTCGTTGGCTGCGTCGATCTGGGACCAGCGCTCAGGGCCGGGAAGTGCGGCTGGCGGCCCGTTCACGCGCTGCGTCACCCGTTCGATGAGCGCGAGCTTCCAGGTCCGGCGCTCGACCTGCCAGGTGCCGAGCGCGAGAAACCCGATGAATGCGCCCAGCGCCAGGAGCAGGCAGAGCAGCCGCGCGAGACGCGCCGCGGCAGAGCGCCGGGGCGGCGCTGCGGTCGTCAAGGCGTCGAAGGCTTCGCCGACTCGGTCGGCTGCGTGATCGTGCCGTGCGTCTCATGCATCGAGCCCGGCATCATGTTGCTGTTGAGGTGGTACATCACCCACAGCGATCCGGCAAGCGTGATGACGACGAGAACCAGCGTGAAAACCAGCGCCAGCATCGTCCATCCGCCCTCGGATTTCGTGTTCATGTGCAGGAAATAGATCATGTGGACCACGATCTGCACGGCCGCAAAACCCAGAACCACCAGCGCGGTCGTGCTCGACTTCTCGAACACGTTGCCCATCACGATCCAGAACGGGATCGCCGTCAGGATGACGGCCAGCACGAAGCCGGTGACGTAGCCCTTCAGCGTGCTGTGCGCCGCGCCTTCGTTGTGATCGCCGCCGTGATCGTGACCGTGGCCATGATCGTCATGACCGTGGCCGTGGCCGGCACCGTGTGCCGCGTTCGCTTGCACCGCGCTCATGGCAGCACTCCCATCAGGTATACGAAGGTGAAGACGCCGATCCAGACCACGTCCAGAAAGTGCCAGAACATCGAAAGGCACATCAGACGGCGGCGGTTCTCGGCAATCAGACCGCCCTGGCCGAGCTGCACCATCAGGACCACCAGCCAGATCAGGCCGAAGAACACGTGCAGGCCGTGCGTGCCGACGAGCACGAAGAAGGCCGACAGGAAGGCGCTGCGCTGCGGCACCGCGCCTTCGTGGATCAGATGGGCGAATTCATACAGTTCCAGACCGATGAAGCCGACGCCCAGCAGGCCGGTCACGGCGAGCCAGGCCATCGTCGGCTTGAGGCGCTTGCGCTGCATCTCTAGCATCGAAAAGCCGTAGGTGATCGACGACAGCAGCAGCAACGACGTGTTGAGCGCCACCAGCTTCAGGTCGAACAGGTCGGCACCCGACGGGCCTGCCGCATAGCTGCGACCGAGCACGCCGTAGATCGCGAACAGGCACGCGAAGATGAGGCAGTCGCTCATCAGATAGAGCCAGAAGCCCAGCAGCGTGCTGTTCTCTACATGGTGTTCGCCAGGAACGTAGAAGCGCTGGTTGTCCGGCGCGTTGACGTCGCCGGAATGCCCCGGGTGACCCAGATTACCTGGATGGGAAAGAACAGCGGACTCAGACATGTGCAGCCAGGAGACGGGTGCGATCACCCTCGACCGAGACGACGTCGTCGGCGGAGATGTAGTAATCGCGCTTGTAGTTGAAGGTATGGATGATGATCACGGCGAGCATCACGACGAATGCGCCACCGGCCAGCAGCCACATGTGCCAGATCAGGCCGAAGGCGGACGCAGCCGACAGTGCCGCGATCACGAAACCGGCCCATGTGTTCTTGGGCATGTGGATCGGCAGGAAGCCGTTCGTCGGCCGCTGGTAGTTGCGCGCCTTCATGTCCGACCACGCGTCGTTGTCATGAATCTGCGGCGTGAACGCGAAGTTGTACGCAGGCGGCGGCGAAGAGGTCGACCATTCCAGCGTACGACCGTTCCACGGGTCGCCGGTGACGTCGCGCAACGATTCGCGGCGCATGAAGCTCACCACCAGCTGGATCAGGAAACAGGCGATGCCGCAAGCGATCAGGAACGCACCGAAGGCGGCGATCTGGAACCAGATCTGCAGCGACATGTCCTCGAAGTGGCTCATGCGGCGCGTGACGCCCATCAGGCCGAGCACATACAGCGGCATGAAAGCCATCCAGAAGCCGACGATCCAGAACCAGAACGACAACTTGCCCCAGAACTCGTCGAGCTTGTAGCCGAAGGCCTTCGGGAACCAGTAGGTGATGCCGGCCAGCATGCCGAACAGCACACCGCCGATGATCACGTTGTGGAAGTGAGCGACCAGGAACAGGCTGTTGTGCAGCTCGAAGTCGGCCGGCGGCACCGCCAGAAGCACGCCCGTCATGCCGCCGATCACGAAGGTGATCATGAAGCCGATGGTCCACATCATGGGCAGCTCGTAGCGGATGCGGCCCTTGTACATCGTGAACAGCCAGTTGAAGATCTTCGCCCCTGTCGGGATCGAGATGATCATGGTCGTGATGCCGAAGAACGAATTCACGCTCGCGCCGGAGCCCATCGTGAAGAAGTGGTGCAGCCAGACGAGGTAGGACAGGATCGTGATCACGACCGTGGCGTAAACCATCGACGCGTAGCCGAACAGGCGCTTGCTGGAGAAGGTCGAAACCACTTCAGAGAAGATGCCGAAGGCCGGCAGGATCAGGATGTAGACCTCCGGGTGGCCCCAGATCCAGATCAGGTTCACGTACATCATGGAGTTGCCGCCAAGATCGTTCGTGAAGAAATTGGTGCCGACATAGCGGTCGAGCGACAGCAGGCCGAGCACGGCGGTCAGCACCGGGAAGGCAGCGACGATCAGCACGTTGGTGCAGAGCGCGGTCCAGGTGAAGATCGGCATCTTCATCATGGTCATGCCGGGTGCGCGCATCTTCACGATGGTGGCGAGCAGGTTGATGCCAGACAGCAACGTCCCGACGCCCGCTATCTGCAGCGACCAGATGTAATAGTCGACCCCCACGTCCGGACTGAAAGCAATGCCCGACAGCGGCGGATAGGCCAGCCAACCGGTGCGTGCGAATTCACCCACGA
>JAQGMX010000059.1 GCA_028292145.1 Variovorax sp. | reverse complement strand
GAATGCGGTCAGGCGTCAGGCCTGAGAGCGTCAGCGTCACCAGCGGAATGAAGAAGAACGCCATCGCCACGCCCTGGATGATCGTCGGCACCATGATGGTGGCGATGTCGGCGTTGGTGTTGAAGTTCGACCGCATCCACAGCACCAGCGCGAACACCAGGAACGAGAAGGTCGCGTAGCGCCTCGGATCGACCTTCGCCACGGTCAACCCGACCACCGGCGACAGCACGATGGCAAGCGCACCGACGGGCGCCAGCACCATGCCGGCCTGCGTCGCGGTGTAGCCCATGTATTGCTGCAGCCAGAGCGGCAGCAAAACCACGTTGCCGAAGAACAGCCCGTAACCCACGGCCGTCGCCACGGCGCCCGACCAGAAGTTGCGCCGCTTGAAAAGCGACAGGTCGACCACCGGATGTTTCTCGGTCAGCTCCCACACCAGGAAGAACGCCAGCCCCACCACCGCAACCACCGCCATGGCGACGATCTCCGGCGAGTTGAACCAGTCCAGCTCCTTGCCCTTGTCGAGCATCAGCTGCATCGCGCCGACCCAGAGCACCAGCAGTGCCAGGCCGATCGCGTCGATAGGCACGGTGCGCGTCGGGCTGTCGCGCTTGCGGTACAGCGCCCAAGTGATCGCGGCGGCGCCGATACCGACCGGAATATTGATGTAAAAAATCCACGGCCACGAGATGTTGTCGGTGATGTAGCCGCCGAGCAGCGGCCCCATGACCGGCGCGACCAGCGTCGTCATCGACCACATCGCCATCGCAAGGCCGGCCTTGGCGCGCGGATAGCTCGACAACAGCAGCGTCTGCGAGAGCGGAATCATCGGCCCGGCGACGAAGCCCTGCAGCGCACGAAACAGGATCAGCACCGTCATGTTCGGCGCGATGCCGCACAGGAACGATGCAATCATGAACAACACGATGCTGCCCATGAAAAGCTTCACCTGACCGAAGCGCTGCGTCAGCCAGCCGGTAAGCGGGACCGCGATGGCGTTGGCCACCGCGAAGCTGGTGATGACCCAGGTGCCCTGGGTCGAACTGACGCCGAGATCGCCCGAAATGGCGGGCAGCGACACGTTGGCGATCGACGAGTCCAGCACGTTCATGAAGGTCGCTGCCGAAAGCGCGATCGTGCCCCAGACCCGCGCCGAACCTTCGAGCGGCGGATGGGGGACCAGAGGGGCGGCGGGAGGCGCGGCGGGAGCAGCCCGCTCGGCCGGAACGGAGGCGGTAGCCATCTGGATGGAACCGCTCAGCCGTGGACGTAGCGAAGCGTCTGCCGGGCCCCGGCGCCGTTCGACGCCGCGGGATGCAGCGCGGCCGGATCGGCCTGCGACTTCGGCGCCGACATGCCCGGTGCGCCCGCTGCGCCCGACACGGACTTCGGCGCGGCGCCCGCGTTGCGCCCCATGTTGGCCGCGATGATCCGCTGGACTTCGGCATCCGCGCCCTGATCGAAGGTGCTGTAGACCTGCGTCTGCGCGAAAGCATTGGTGCGTGGTGCGTCGGCGAGCGACTTGCCGTCCTGCTGGCGGATATCGACTTCCGCGTCCATCGACAGGCCGACGCGCAACGGATTCGCCTTGAGCTGCTCCGGATTCAGCGCGATGCGCACCGGCACGCGCTGCACCACCTTGATCCAGTTGCCGGTCGCGTTCTGCGCCGGCAGCAGCGCGAAGGCCGCACCGGTGCCCACGCCGAGCCCTGCGACCTTGCCGTCGTAAGTCACCTTCTTGCCGTACAGATCGGCCGTGAGCTTCACCGGCTGGTCGATACGGATGTTGCGCAGCTGCACTTCCTTGAAGTTGGCATCGACCCACAACTGGTTGAGCGGAACGATCGACATCATCGTCGTGCCCGCAGCCACGCGCTGGCCGAGCTGGACCGTGCGGCGCGCGACGTAACCGTCGACCGGCGCCGGCAGCACTGCGCGGCGCGTGCCAAGCCAGGCTTCGCGCACGCGAGCGGCAGCCGCGAGCACGCTCGGGTTCTGCTCGACGCTGGTGCCGTCGGTCAACGACTGGTTGCTCGCGAGGTTTTCGCGCGCCGCGGCGACGCCGGCCTGCGCGGCGGCGAGTGCGCTCTTTGCGTTGGCGAGCGTGGTTTCCGCATGGTTGAGCTCTTCCTTCGACACCGCGCCGTTGCCCGTCAGCGCCTTGCGCCGGTTCAGGTCTTCCTGCGCGCGTGCGATGTCGCTCTGCGCCTTGGCGATGTCCGACTGCTTCAGCGTGACCTGCGCAGCCAACGAACCGTTGTTCGCATACAGCGTGCGAACCTGGCGCACGGCCTGCGCGAGCGCGGCTTCGGCCTGCTCGAAAGCGACCTTTGCATCCGCGGGATCGAGCTGCACCAGCGGCTGGCCGGCTTTCACGAAATCGGTGTCGTCGGCCATGATCGTCATGACGGTGCCGGGCATCTGCGGCGTGATCTGGATCACGTTGCCCTGCACGTAGGCGTTATCGGTCGACTCGAAGTGGCTGCCCACGAGCCACTCGTAGGCGCCCCAGGCGCCGCCGGCAATGACGACCACGGCGGCGATCGCGATGAGCCCGCGCTTGCGCTTTCCGTTGCCGGCTTCCGGCGCCTGCGTCGCAGACGAGGGAGCGGACGGCGCGGCGGCGACTGTGTTGTTGTTGTCCATTTTCAGTTTCCTTCCAATTCTGGCGATGCCGTGTTCAGTTGTGTGCGGGCGACGCAGCGCCAGCGGTCCCGGCGATGGCCGTCGCCGGTTGCCAGCCGCCGCCGAGCGCGCGCGCCAGGCCGATCTGCGTGTCGAGCGCGCGGTAGGCCAGGTCGACGCCTTCGCGGCGCTGCACCAGCACGGCGGTTTCGGCCGTCAGCACATTGAGGTAATTGCCGAGCCCGGCGCGATAACGCTGCACGGCGATCTCGTAGGCGCCTTCGGCCGCGGATTGCGCCTCGCGCTGCTGCACCTGCTGCCGCACCACCGATTGCGCGCTGCTGACCTGGTCGGCCGCATCGCGAACCGCGTCGATCACGCTGGCGTTGTAGCTCTCGATGGCCGCGTCGAGGTCTGCGGCCTTGCCGCGAAGGCCGGCGCGCAGGCGGCCGCCTTCGAAGATTGGCAGGCGAATTGCAGGGCCGACGCCCCACTGCGCGCTGTCCGACTTCAACAGGTTGCCGAAGCCCAGGCTCTGCAGCCCGACGAACGCCGTCAGGTTGACGTTCGGATAGAACATCGTGCGCGCATTTGCAACGTCGCTGCGGGCGGCTTCGACGCGCCAGCGCGCAGCGGCGATGTCGGCGCGGCGACCCAGCAGATCGGCCGGAATGTTCGGCTGCAGCGCCATGCCGTGGATTTGCGCCAGCGTCGGCGCGGGCAGCGACAGCGTCGCGTTCGGGCGACCGACCAGCGCGTCGAGCGCATGCTGCGCGACGGCGATCTGCTCGTTGAGCGCCTCGATCTGCTGACGCGCCTCGGGCAGGCCGCCTTCGCTCTGGCGCAGCTCCAGTCGCGTATCGAGCCCGGCGGAGACACGATCGCGCACCAGCTTGAGCGTTTCATCGCGCTGGGCCAGCGTCCGTTGCGCCACCGTCAGCTGATCGGAAAGCCGCGCCCACTGCACGTAACCGCGCGCGACGTTGCTGGCCAGAAGCACCGCCGATGCATCGGCTTCTGCCGCGGCGGCGTTGGCATTGCCGATGGCGGCTTCCAGCGCGGTGCGGTTCTTGCCGAAGAAGTCGATCTCCCAGCCGCCACTCAGTTGCAGCGAACCGAGGTTCTGCAGCGAGCCGCCGAGCGGTGGCGGGTAGATGTAGTTGCCGCTGAATTTCTGCCGGGTGAAGTCGGCCGCGCCGTTCAGCTGCGGACGGTCGGCCGCCCGATTGGTCGCGATGGCAGCTTGAGCGCGCTCGAGCCGCGCGCGCGCCGTCTGGAGGTTTGGACTGCCGGCCAGCGCTTCGTCGATGAGCGCATTGAGCCTCGGATCGCCGAGCGACAGCCACCAGCGGCTGTCGACACCGGCGAGGCGCGCCGCCGGGTCGGCCACCACAGTTACAGGCGCGGGTGCGGGTGCGGGTGCGGCAACGTCAAATCCGAGCGACTTGGCATCGCGCATCGTGGCGTGGGAATCGATGCCGGCCATGTCGGCGCAGCCCGAAAGCGCGAGCAACAGCGCTGCAGCGGCAGCGATGGGACCGATG
>JAQGMX010000267.1 GCA_028292145.1 Variovorax sp. | reverse complement strand
AACTTCGTTACATTGGCTTCCCGAGTTACTGACAGGTCATTCCGACCATGCCGCTTGGCACCCTTGATCGATCTGCGCCGCCCCTCTTCAACCAGGGGCCGTCGGCGCTCAGCAAGCTGATCTTCTTCAGCGCGCTGGCGCTGTTCCTGATGGTGGCGGACGCGCGCTTTCATCTCGTGCGGCCGATCCGGCTGGCGATCGGTACGGTGCTGTATCCGGTGCAGTGGCTGGCGCTGAAGCCGGTGCAGGCTGTCGCCGACGGCGGCCGCTACATGGAAAACCTGCAGACCGCCCAGCACAACGAATCGGAAGCGCGGCGCGCGCTGGCGCTGCAGGCCGAACGTGCCAGCCAGGCCGATGCGCTGGCCAACGAGAATGCGCGCCTGCGCGCCATGCTGCAGTTGCGCCAGACCGTGCCGACGCCGGGCCGGGCGGCCGAGGTGCTCTACGACGCAGCCGATCCGTACACCCGCAAGATCGTGATCGACCAGGGCCTTTCGAACGGCGTGGTCGCCGGTTCTCCGGTGATCGACGAAAAGGGCGTACTCGGCCAGGTGACGCAGGTGCAGCCCTTCACGAGCGAAGTCACGCTGGTGATCGACCGCGATCTGGCGATCCCGGTGCAGAACATGCGCACCGGCGCCCGCAGCGTCGCGTTCGGCGATGCGAATTCGCGCAGCGGCGGGCTGGAACTGCGCTTCATGGCGGCCAACTCGGATCTGCAGGAAGGCGACCTGCTGGCGACCAGCGGCGTCGACGGCGTCTATCCGGCCGGGCTTCCGGTGGCGAAAATCGACCGCATCGAGCGCCGGGCGGACTCCGGTTTTGCGCGCATCTATTGCGTTCCGCTTGCGCAGGTGACGGCAGCGCGCTATGTGCTGGTGCTGGTTCCGGTCGGCGGACAAGGCCCGGCCGCGCCGCCGCCTTCGGCGCACAACGAACCGAGCGATGCGAACGGCCAGGGCGCGGCAGGGGCGCCTGCAACGCCGGCATCGGCGACGTCGTCTTCGGCGTCTTCCGCCGCCGCACTGGCCGCCGTGCGCCGTCGTTCCGAGCGGGCAGCCAAACAGGGCGAGCCCGCTACGGAACCCAAGCCGGGCTCGCACGCCGCGCGCCGGGCCATTCTTCAGGAAAGGCGTTCGCCATGATCATGCGTCCCGGCCACCAGCAGCTTCTGCTGCCGGTCAATCCGCTCTTCGTGTGGGGCAGCCTGATCGTCGCGCTGCTGGTCGACATGTTGCCGCTCGGTCGCGGCGCCTGGATGCCCGACGTCCTGGCGCTGGTGATCGTGTTCTGGAGCGTGCACCAGCCGGCGCGCATCGGCATCGGTGCCGCCTTCGTCTTCGGCATCTTCATGGACGTGCATCAGTCGGCGATGCTCGGCCAGCATGCGCTGTCCTACACGATGCTCGGCTTCCTGGCGATCATGGCGCACCGCCGGTTGCTCTGGTATCCGGTGTTTTCGCAGGCGCTGCAGGTGCTGCCGCTGTTTGCGCTATCGCATCTGGTCGAACTGGTGATCCGCATGATCGGCGGCGGCGTGTTTCCGGGCTGGACGCTGCTGATCGCGCCGGTCGTCGAGGCCGCGCTGTGGCCGCTGGTGAGCGTGCTGCTGCTGGCGCCGCAGCGACGGACGCCCGAACCCGACGCGAACCGTCCGCTATGACCGAAATCCGCAACGTCGGTGCCGACCTGGCGCGCTTCAAGCGCCGGGTGTTCGTGATCGGTCTGGTGGTGCTGGTGGCGTTTGGCCTGCTGTGCGCGCGGCTGGTCTACCTGCAGGTGTATCGGCACGACGATCTGGCCGAGCAGGCCGAGAGCAACCGCACGGCGATCGTGCCGGTGGTGCCCAACCGCGGGTTGATCCTGGACCGCAACGGCATCGTGCTGGCGTCCAACTATTCGGCCTACACGCTGGAGTTGACGCCCTCGAAGGTCGGCAACGTCGACGAGACGATCGAGGCGCTGGCGATGGTGGTCGACATCACGCCGCGCGACCGCCGCCGCTTCAAGCGCCTGCGCGAAGACTCGCGCAGCTTCGATTCGGTACCGATCCGCACGCGCCTGAGCGACGAGGAAGTCGCGCGCTTCGCGGCCCAGCGCTACCGCTTTCCAGGCGTTGAGATCAAGGCGCGGCTGTTCCGCAACTATCCGCAGGGCGAGGTGGCGAGCCATGTGCTGGGCTACATCGGCCGGATCAACCAGCGCGAAAAGCTCGCGATGGAGGAGTGGGAAGACGAGGACCTGGCCAACTACAAGGGCACCGACTACATCGGCAAGCTGGGCGTCGAACAGAGCTACGAGAAGGTGCTGCACGGCCAAACCGGCGTCGAGCAGATGGAGACATCGGCGGGCGGCCGGGCGATCCGCAAGCTCGCCAGCCATCCGGCGACGCCGGGCGACACCGTGATGCTGTCGCTCGACATCAAGCTGCAGAAACTGATTGAGGACATGTACGGCGATCGCCGGGGCGCGCTGGTCGCCATCGATCCGCGCACCGGCGAAGTGCTGGCTTTCGTGAGCAAGCCGACTTTCGACCCGAACCTGTTCGTCGAGGGCATCGACACCGAAAGCTGGAAGGAATTGAGCGAATCGCTCGACAAGCCGCTGCTCAACCGCGCGTTGCGCGGCACCTACCCGCCCGGATCGACCTACAAGCCTTTCATGGCGCTCGCTGCGCTGCAAACCGGCAAGCGCGGGCCGAACGTGGTGGTGAACGACCCCGGTTTCTTCAATTTCGGCGGCCATCGTTTCGGCAGCCCGGAAGGGAATCTGGGCGGCGTCGACATGCGGCGTTCGATCCAGCTGTCGAGCAATATCTATTACTACTCGCTGGCCAACGAGATGGGCGTTGACCTGATCCATGATTTCATGAAGCCGCTGGGTTTCGGGCAGATCACCGGCATCGACCTCGGCGGCGAGGTGCGCGGCGTGCTGCCGAGCACCGATTGGAAGCGCAACGCCTACAAGCGCCCGGAGCAGCAGAAATGGTACGCCGGCGAGACGATTTCACTGGGCATCGGGCAGGGCTACAACAGCTTCACGATGCTGCAGCTTGCGCAGGCGGCGTCGATCGTCGCGGACGTGGGCATCAAGCACCGGCCGCACGTGGTGCTGTCGATCCGCGACACGGTCAGCGGCCAGGTAAAAGCGGTGATTCAGCCGCCCGCCGAGTCGCTGGGCATCACGCCGGCCAACGTGGCCGTGGTGCGCGAGGGTCTGCAAAGCGTCGTCAGCGCGGGCACGGCGCGTGGCGTTTTCGCAGGCGCTGCGTATGCCGCAGCCGGGAAGACCGGCACCGCGCAGGCCGTGACGCAGGCGCAGAACACGCGCTACAACGCCCGCGCGCTCGAAGAACATCAGCGGGACCACGCACTTTTCATGGGTTTCGCGCCAGCGATCAATCCGAGGATCGCGCTGGCGGTGATCGTGGAGAACGCCGGCTGGGGCGCCGGTGCCGCAGCGCCGATCGCGCGCCGCGTGATGGATTACTGGCTGGCCGATCAGTATCCGAACGAGGCCGATCTGGCGGCGGTCAGGATCGGCAAGGCGACCGCGCCGATCGGCAAGCCGCGCGTGGCCAGCGAAGTGATCTGGCCGGCACCGGCGCCCGGCGCGCCGGTCGCAGCGCCGTAGCCACCTATCAGGCAGGACTCACCACTCGCCGGTTTCGCGCACCCGCTGATCGAGCGCGAGGAGGCCGTTGTCGGCTTCGTCCCTGGTGTCGATCAAGGCGGCGATTAGGCTCGGCGCCGACATGGCGACCTTCGGCGGAGCGACCGGCAGGCCGGCACCGGCGAAGCGACGGGCCACGGCCAGCGCCATTCGTCGTCGAAGATTGACCGTTGCCGTGTCGGTGGCGCGAGCGGCAGAACGAGCGTTGGCGGTGCGGCCGTACATGGCGGGCTCCTGAGGTGGATCGGTGGTAACCAAAGGTGGTGTCCCGATCATCCGTTCAAGAACATGTCACGTAAAAGAAACTTTTGTGAACTTTGTCGTTTTTTGCTCTTTTCCCACTTTTGTCGATAGGAAAGCACCAAAACCATGCACTGCTGCCACGCGCGTCAGGAAAGCAGACAAAAAAAAGGCGCCGACCAGCGGCGCCTTTATAAAAAGTCGACTTCTCTGTGGAAGCCTGGATTTATCTTGTTCTGTTCGAGCTACGAATATGTCTCCTCGTACCCCCGCGCTGCGGGCGTGCCCGGTTGCGAGTGAGGGGACTTTATTGCGCGCACCGTCGAAGTGCATCGGGATTAACCCGTTAGTTCTGCTTTGTCCAAGATGGGTTGCTGCGTGGCCGAATGCGTCGATCGGTCGCGGTCCTCCAGCACCCAGGCGGCGGCTTTTTCAGCCAGCATCAGCGTCGGGCTGTTGGTGTTGCCGCTGGTGATGGTAGGCATCGCGCCGGCATCGACCACGCGGAGCCCGGCAATCACGCCCTTGCCGCCGCGCCCGTCCCGCACGCGAAGCCGGGAATCGAGCACGGCCATCGGATCGCTGTCGGCGCCCATGCGCGTGGTGCCGACCGGGTGGAAGATCGTCGTCGCGATGTCGCCGGCCAGTCGCGCGAGGTCTTCGTCCGACTGGTATTGCACGCCGGGCTTCCATTCTTGCGGCCGGTATTTCGCCAATGCCGGCTGTTCGGCGATGCGGCGGGTGACGCGCAGCGAATCGGCGGCGACCTTGCGGTCTTCCTCCGTGCTCAGGTAGTTGGGAGAAATCGCCGGTGCATCGCCGAAGCGGCTGCTTTTGATGCGCACCGTGCCGCGGCTGGTCGGATTCAGGTTGCAGACGCTGGCCGTGAAGGCCGGAAAGGCGTGCAGCGGTTCGCCGAAGGCGTCCAGCGACAGCGGCTGCACGTGGTATTCGAGGTTCGGCCAGGGCTGGTCGGGCGAGCTGCGCGTGAAGGCGCCGAGCTGCGACGGCGCCATGCTCATCGGTCCGCTGCGTTTCAGCAGGTATTCGAGGCCGATTTTTGCCTTGCCATAGAGCGACGACGCCAGCACGTTCAGCGTCGGCGCATCGGAAATCTTGAAGACCGCGCGGATCTGCAGATGGTCCTGCAGGTTGGCGCCGACGCCCGGCGCATCGACGACGACATCGATGCCGTGCTGCCGCAGCAGATTGGCCGGTCCGATGCCCGAGAGCTGCAGGATCTGCGGCGATCCGATGCTGCCGGCGCACAGCAGCACTTCGCGCTTGGCTTCGGCGATCATCGTTTCGTGGCCGTCCCAGACCTGCACGCCGGTGCAGCGCAGGCTGCCGTCGGGCATCGTCTCGGTGATGAGCTTGGAGACCTGCGCGTTGGTCCACATCTCGAAATTGGGCCGGCCATAACAGGTCGGCCGCAGGAAGGCCTTGGCTGTATTCCAGCGCCAGCCGTCCTTCTGGTTGACCTGGAAGTAGCCGACGCCTTCGTTGCTGCCGCGGTTGAAGTCGGTCGAATGCGGGATGCCGGCTTCCTGCGCGGCCAGCGCGAAGGCGTCGAGGATGTCCCAGCGCAGCCGCTGCTTCTCGACCCGCCATTCGCCGCCGGCGCCGTGCATCTCGTCGGCGCCGAGGTAGTGGTCCTCGTGCTGCTTGAAGGCCGGCAGCACCTGGTCCCAGCGCCAGGCGTCGTCGCCGGTGATCTGCGCCCACTGGTCGTAGTCGCGGGCCTGGCCGCGCATGTAGATCATCCCGTTGATGCTGGAGCAGCCGCCGAGCGTCTTGCCGCGCGGGTAGCGCAGCGTGCGGCCGTTGAGGCCGGCGTCGGGCTCGGTGCTGTAGAGCCAGTCGGTGCGCGGATTGCCGATGCAGTAGAGATAGCCGACCGGAATGTGGATCCAGTGGTAGTCGTCGCGCCGGCCGGCCTCGATCAGCAACACGCGGTTGCGCTTGTCCTTGCTCAGCCGATTGGCCATCAGCGCACCGGCCGTGCCGCCGCCGATGACGATGTAGTCGAATGTCGTTTCGCTCACGCCGTTGTCTCCAGGATGAAAAGCCCGGGCCGGTGTATCCGGGCCTCGGGCTCTGCAGTTTAGGCGGCAAAGGCTGGCGCGACGCTGACGGGGTCTGACTTACGAGACTTCGGCCAGAGCGTCGCCCAGCGCGTTCACCAGCCGGTCGATTTCCGCCGGGGTCGCGACGAACGGCGGCGCGAGCTGGACGGTGTCGCCGCCGTAGCGCACGTAGAAGCCTTTCTTCCAGCAGGCCATTGCGACTTCGTACGGTCGGCGCGCCGGCTCGCCCGGTGCCGGCGCCAGCGTGATGCCCGCGGCCAACCCGAAGTTGCGGATGTCGGTGACGTGTCTGCTGCCCTTGAGGCTGTGCACGGCATTCTCGAAATGCGGCGCCAGCGCGCGCACGCGGCCGATCATGTCTTCGCTCTGCAGCACGTCGAGCGCGGCGATGCCGGCGGCGCAGGCCACCGGATGCGCTGAATAGGTGTAGCCGTGCGGGAACTCGACCATGTACTGCGGACCGCCCGCAGCCATGAAGGTGTCGTAGATGTCCTTGCTGGCGATGACTGCGCCGAGCGGCTGCGCGCCGTTGGTGATCTGCTTGGCGACGTTCATGATGTCCGGCACCACGCCGAAAGCGTCCGAGCCGGTGAGCGCGCCCATGCGTC
The DNA here is from genome assembly GCA_028292145.1 of Variovorax sp. Lineage (GTDB taxonomy): Bacteria > Pseudomonadota > Gammaproteobacteria > Burkholderiales > Burkholderiaceae_C > Variovorax. The sequence goes on along the minus strand of JAQGMX010000267.1, from coordinate 157 downwards.
CGAAGCCGGTGATGACCTCGTCGAAGATCAACAGGATGTTGTGCGCGGTGCAGATGTCGCGCAGGCGCTGCAGGTAGCCCTGCGGCGGCACGATCACGCCGGCCGAGCCGGACATCGGCTCGACGATGACGGCGGCGATGTTCGATGCGTCGTGCAG
>JAQGMX010000055.1 GCA_028292145.1 Variovorax sp. | reverse complement strand
CAGCCAGCACATGGCGTCCTTCGCTCGCGAGGATGTTGTACGTACGACAGGCCGCTGCCGTGTCCATCGTTTCGACGCCGGTGCGTTGCGCCATCAGCTGTTGCAGCCATGACGGATGCGGAAACCGAATACGCGTCCCACTGCCGAAGATCACCAGTTCGGCGCCTTGCGAAGCCAGCATCGCGAACTGTTCGGGGCCGAGATCCTCGAAGCGCGCGCAATCCCAGTCGAAGCGCTCGCCGTGCGAGCCGATGACGACACTGCGCTCCACGCGTTCGTTGTTGATGGCGACCCAGCCGGGGCCGTGCGCGGTAAGGGTCTGGACGTCGGATTTGTCAGGCTGAAGCTTCATCGGGGAACCGTGGGAACTGTGGTCAAATTATAGGTTTTCCCCTATGTAGGCGCCCCCTGGAGGGACTTTGAAGCTGCTCAAGAAATCGGCCAAGCTGGCCAACGTGCTCTACGACATCCGCGGTCCCATCATGGACGCAGCGAAGCAGATGGAGGAAGAGGGCCAGAAGATCATCAAGCTCAACATCGGCAATCTCGCCGTGTTCGGCTTCGATGCACCCGAAGAAGTCCAGCAGGACATGATCCGCAACCTGCCCGCATCGGCCGGTTACTCGGACAGCAAGGGCATTTTCGCGGCGCGCAAGGCCGTCATGCACGAGACGCAGAAGCAGGGCATCGCGGGCGTCACGCTTGACGACATCTACCTGGGCAACGGCGCGAGCGAACTGATCGCGATGTCGACCAATGCGCTGCTCGACGACGGCGACGAGCTGCTGCTTCCGGCACCCGATTACCCGTTGTGGACCGCCGTTGCCAGCCTGTCGGGCGGCAAGCCGGTGCATTACATGTGCGAGGAAGAAAACGGCTGGATGCCGAGCCTGGACGACATCCGGGCCAAGATCACGCCGCGCACCAAGGGCATCGTGGTCATCAACCCGAACAACCCGACTGGCGCGCTGTATTCCGACGAGTTGCTCAAGGGCATCGTAGCCATCGCCCGCGAGCACAACCTGGTGATCTTCGCCGACGAGGTCTACGACAAGGTGCTTTACGACGGCGCCAGGCACACCGCAATCGCGAGCCTGTCGACCGACGTGCTGACACTGACGTTCAATTCGCTCTCGAAAAGCTATCGGTCGTGCGGCTACCGCGCCGGTTGGTTGATCGTCTCCGGCGACAAAAAGCCGGCGCGCGACTACATCGAGGGGCTCAACATGCTCTCCAACATGCGGCTGTGCGCCAACGTGCCCGGCCAGTGGGCGATCCAGACGGCCCTCGGCGGCTACCAGAGCATCAACGACCTGGTCGGCGACGGCGGACGCCTGCGCCGTCAGCGCGACCTGGCCTACGACCTGATCACCGCGATTCCCGGCGTGAGCTGCGTCAAGCCGGCAGCCGCGCTGTACATGTTCCCGAAGCTCGACCCCAAGGTCTATCCGATCGACGACGACCGGCAGTTCTTCCTTGAGCTGCTGAAGGAAACCAAGGTGATGCTGGTGCAGGGCACCGGTTTCAACTGGGCCACGCCGGACCATTTCCGCATCGTTTTCCTGCCGCATGAAGAAGACTTGCGCGAGGCGGTGAACCGCATCGCCAAGTTCCTCGAGCGCTACCGCAAACGCGCGGTAGCCTGATCGCTTTTTCCGTTTTTGACCTCACTGTGATTCTCATGAAACCCATCCAAGTCGGCCTTTTGGGCATCGGCACCGTCGGCAGCGGCACTTTCAACGTGCTGCGCCGCAATCAAGAAGAAATCAAGCGCCGCGCCGGCCGTGGGATCGAAATCACGATGGTGGCCGATCTCGATGTCGCGCGCGCCAGGGCAGCCGTCGGCGACGGCGTGAAGGTTGTCGCCGATGCGCGCGAGATCATTGCCAATCCGGACATCGACATCGTCGTCGAGCTGATCGGCGGCTACGGCATCGCGAAGCAGCTGGTGCTGGAAGCCATCGCGGCCGGCAAGCATGTCGTCACGGCCAACAAGGCGTTGCTCGCGGTGCACGGCACGGAAATCTTCGCCGCCGCCCAGGAAAAGGGCGTGATGGTCGCCTTCGAGGCGGCCGTGGCGGGCGGCATCCCGATCATCAAGGCGCTGCGTGAAGGCCTGACGGCCAACAGCATCCAGTGGATCGCCGGCATCATCAACGGCACCACCAATTTCATCCTGTCCGAGATGCGCGACAAGGGCCACGACTTCGCGACCGTTTTGAAGGAAGCGCAGCGCCTGGGCTATGCCGAGGCCGATCCGACCTTCGACATCGAAGGCGTCGATGCCGCGCACAAGGTCACGCTGATGAGCGCCATCGCTTTCGGCATTCCGGTGCAGTTCGACAAGGCGCACGTCGAAGGCATCACCAAGCTTGCCGCGCAGGACATCAAGTACGCCGAGCAGCTCGGCTATCGCATCAAGCTGCTTGGCATCACGCGCCGGGCGGCCGGCGGCATCGAGCTGCGCGTGCATCCGGCGCTCGTGCCGTCGAAGCGGCTGCTCGCGAACGTCGAAGGCGCGATGAATGCGGTCGTGGTGCACGGCGATGCGGTCGGCACCACGCTGTATTACGGCAAGGGCGCCGGCAGCGAGCCGACGGCCAGCGCCGTGATCGCCGACCTGGTCGACATCACGCGGCTGCATTCGGCCGATCCGGCGCAGCGCGTGCCGCATCTGGCCTTCCATCCGAACGCGATGAGCGATGACCTCGATGTGGTGCCGATGAGCGAAGTCGTGACCAGCTACTACCTGCGCCTGCGCGTCGCCGACGAGGCCGGCGTGCTGGCGAAGGTGACCGGGCTGCTCGCGGAAGCAGGCATCAGCATCGATGCGGTGCTGCAGCGCGAAGCGGACGAGGTCGGCGGCGAAGGTTCAACCCAGACCGACGTCATCATCCTCACGCACGAGACGCGCGAAGGCACGCTCGACGACGCGATGGTGCAGCTGCAGGCGCTGCCGTCGGTGCTCGCGCCGATCGTGCGCATCCGCAAGGAGGAGCTGAGCTGATGCGCTACATCTCCACCCGCGGCGACGCCACGCAACGCAGCTTCTGCGACATCCTCCTCGAAGGCCTCGCGCCAGACGGCGGCTTGTACCTCCCCGCGCACTATCCGCAAGTCGACGCCGCCATGCTCGCGCAATGGCGCAACCTGCCGTACGCCGAACTGGCCTACGAAATCCTTTCGCTCTACATCGACGACATTCCCGCCGAAGAGCTGAAAGCGATCTGCGAGAAGACCTACACGGCCGAAGTGTTCGGCACCGACGAGATCGTGCCGCTGCGCGAACTCGAAGACGGCACCTACCTCGAAGCCCTGTCCAACGGCCCGACGCTGGCCTTCAAGGACATGGCGATGCAGTTGCTGGGCAACCTTTTCGAATATGAACTGGGCCGTCGCGGCGAACAGCTCAACATCCTCGGCGCGACCAGCGGCGACACCGGCAGCGCCGCCGAATACGCGATGCGCGGCAAGAAGGGCGTTCGCGTCTTCATGCTGTCGCCGGACGGCCGCATGAGCGCATTCCAGCAGGCGCAGATGTTCAGCCTGCAGGACGCCAACATCCACAACATCGCCATCGACGGCGTGTTCGACGACTGCCAGGACATCGTCAAGGCGGTGTCGAACGATCTGGCCTTCAAGCACCGCTACAAGATCGGCACGGTCAATTCGATCAACTTCGCGCGCTTGCTGGAGCAGGTTGTCTATTACTTCGCCGGCTACTTTCAGGCGACGGGGTCGAACGACAGGCAGGTCAGCTTTTCCGTGCCCTCGGGCAACTTCGGTAACGTCTGCGCCGGCCACGTGGCCCGCATGATGGGCCTGCCGA
>JAQGMX010000048.1 GCA_028292145.1 Variovorax sp. | reverse complement strand
GTCGCCGGATGCAATGTCCGGCGGCTTCATGTGCTGCCGCACCATGGCCAGGAAGGCCAGGGCGGCAGGACTCAGCGGATGCTTGGCCAGGCGGATGGCCACGACCGGGAACTCCAGGTCCGGTTTCGTCACCGGCACCGCGCGCAGATTCCCCGGCATCAACACCCCGACGTAATGCGGCAACAGCGCCACCCCGGCGCCCGCCTGCACCAGCCCGAAGGCGGTCGACAGCATCGACACGTGATGCGCGACCTGCGGGTAGACGTTCGCCACGCTCGCCAGCTGCCGGCTGATCGCCCGCCACACGTTGGCATCGGGGTTCACGTGGATGAAGCGCTGGCCTTCCAGCTCGCGCCCCTCGATGACAGTGCGTGGCGCCAGCGGATGGTCATCGCGCACGAAAAGCGCCATGCGCGCGGCGAAGAGCTGCTCGGTCGCGAGTTCCGAATGCTTCTGGCCGATGTCGGAGCCGATGCCCAGATCGGCTTCGCGCGAGAGGATGCGCGACATCATCTGCTCGGCCGTGCTATCCAGAAGCGTCGTCACCAGCTGCGGATGCGCCGCCGCAAACCGCCCGAGCACCGGCGGCAGCAGCGATCCGGCCGTCAGATGGCCGACCGCCAACCCAACGTGGCCTTCCCGCAGCTGCGATTGCGAGCGGCAGGCGGCGATGGATTCGTCGATCAGCCGCAGCGCGCGCGCCGCCGTGTCGGCCATCGCCTGACCGGCGTCGGTCAGCCGGATGCGCCGCCCGCGCACGACCAGCGGCTGGCCGATCTCCTCTTCCATGCGGCGGATCAGGTGGCTGATCGCCGGCTGGGTGAGTTGCAGCGATTCGGCCGCGAGCGTGAAGCTGCCCGATTCGGCCACGGCGGCAAGCGCGCGGAACTGCTGCAGCGAGACGGCGTCGGATGCGGGGCGTGACATAAGCAAAACTAATAGTTGAATAAGGCAAATTATCTGTCTTGATGGACGGACCTTGCATAGGATTCAAGTTCGCATCCCACCGCTCACCCCAACCTAGCTCACCATGAAACGCAGCCAGTTCCTCCAGGGCATCGCCGTCGCCGCGCTCTGCCTCGCTTCTGTGCCGGCCGCCTTCGCGCAGGCGTATCCGAACAAGCCGATCCGCCTGCTGGTGCCGTTTCCGGCCGGCGGCGCGACCGACCTTTTCGCGCGAACGCTGTCGCAGAAGATGGGCGAGAAGCTCGGCGCGTCGGTCGTCATCGACAACAAGCCGGGTGCCGGCGGCGCCATCGGTTCCGATCTGGCGGCGAAGGCGCCGGCCGACGGCTACACGCTGCTGCTCGCCACCACCAGCACGCATTCCATCGGTCCGGCCATCACCCGCAAGCTGCCCTACGACACGGTGCGCGACTTCACGCCGATCGCGTATGTCGGCGACGCGCCGAGCGTGATGCTGGTGCCGACGAACTCGCCGGCCAAGACCGTCGCCGAATTCATCGACTACGCCAAGAAGAATCCCGGCAAGCTCAACTACGCGTCGAGCGGCAACGGCACCATCGTCCAGCTGACGGCCGAGCTCTTCAAGTCGCAGGCCGGCATCTTCGTGACGCACATTCCGTACAAGGGCACGGCGCTGGCGATTCCCGACCTGATCACCGGCGGCGTCGACGTGATGTTCGATTCGATGCCGACCGGCATGCCGCACGTGCGCGACGGCCGGCTTCGCGCACTCGGCGTGACCACGCTCAAGCGCAGCCCGCTCGCGCCCAGCCTGCAGCCGATTGCCGAGGTGTTGCCGGGGTTCGAGTCGAACACCTGGTTCGGGCTGTATGGTCCGAAAGGCCTGCCCGGCGACATGGTGACGCGCATCAACACTGCCGCCAACCAGGCGTTGGCCGATCCGGAAGTGAAGGACAAGCTGGCACGACTGGGCATCGAGCCGGTCGTCAGCACGCCGCAGCAGCTCGCGACGATGGTGGCGGCCGACGCCGCCAAGTGGAAGAAGATCGTCACCGAGCGCCACATCACGAACGACTGAAGACATCAACCAAGAACATCGGAGACGACATGAATTTCAACTACGCCAATCCCTATCCCTCGACTCGCATCCCGGTCTTCGCGCGCAACGTCGTGTCGACCTCGCATCCGCTCGCCGCGCAGGCCGGCCTGCGCATCATGCAAAAGGGCGGCAATGCGGTCGATGCCGCCATCGCGACCGCCGCGGTCATGACGCTGGTCGAGCCGGTCAGCAACGGCCTCGGCAGCGACGCCTTCGCCATCCTGTGGGATGGCCAGCAGCTGCACGGGCTGAACGCTTCCGGCCCCGCGCCGAAAGCCTGGACGCCCGAGTATTTCCGCGCCAAGTACGGCGCCGACGCCGCCACGCCGCCGATGCGCGGCATGGATTCGGTCACCGTGCCCGGCGCGGTGCGGGGCTGGGTGGCGATGAGCGACCGCTTCGGCAAGCTGCCTTTCGCCGACCTGATGGTGCCGGCGATCGAAATCGCCGAACGCGGTTACCTGATGCCGCCCGTCGTGCAGCAGAAGTGGGCCGCCGCGACGCCGCTGCTGCAGTCGCAACCCGGTTTCGCGCAAGCCTTTTTGCCGTGGGGCCGTGCGCCGGAAGTCGGTGAGCTGTTTCGCTTCGCGGCTGCGGCGCGGGCGCTGAAGGCGATCGCGCGTACCAAGGGCGAGGCGTACTACACGGGCGAGATCGCCGATGCGCTGGCCAAGTTCTCGAAGGAAAACGGCGGCGTGCTGACCAGGGAAGACCTCGCCGCCTACCAGCCGGAATGGGTCACGCCGATCTCGCGCGACTACCGCGGCTACACGCTGCACGAGATTCCGCCGAACGGCCAGGGCATCGCCGCGCTGATCGCGCTCGGCATCCTGGAGAAATTCGACATCGCGTCGCTGCCGGTCGATTCGGTGCAGTCGCAGCATCTGCAGATCGAGGCGATGAAACTGGCCTTTGCGGACGTCTATCACCATGTGGCCGAGCTATCTGCAATGGAGGTGACCCACCTGCAAATGCTCGATGACGCCTACCTGGCTTCGCGTGCGAGACTCATCGACGTGAAAAAGGCCCAGAACTTCAACGTCGGCAACCCGGTCAAGGGCGGCACGATCTACCTCACCGCGGCGGACGAGAGCGGAATGATGGTCAGCTTCATCCAGAGCAACTACATGGGCTTCGGCTCCGGCTGCGTCGAGCCCGAATTCGGCATCAGCCTGCAGAACCGTGGCCACGGTTTCAGCCTGAAGGAAGGCAGCCCGAACCGCGTGGCGCCGGGCAAGCGTCCGTTCCACACCATCATTCCGGCCTTCCTGACCAAGGACGGCCAGCCGGTGATGAGCTTCGGCGTGATGGGCGGCAACATGCAGCCGCAGGGGCACATGCAGACGCTGGTCCGCATGATCGATTACGGACAGAACCCGCAGGCCGCCTGCGACGCACCGCGCTGGCGCTTCAATGCGGGGCTGGAAATCAACGTCGAGGCCGCGATGCGGGCCGACACCGTGCAGGGCCTGCGCGACCTGGGCCACAAGCTGGACGTGATCGACGATTCTTACCAGGACTTCGGCGCGGGCCAGTTCATCTGGCTTGCGGGCGATCCGGCGGTGGAAGGCTACATCGCGGCAAGCGATCCTCGCCGCGACGGTCTGGCAGCGGGCTATTGACCGCGACATCCAGAAAATCCCCCACGTCCGGCCTGGTGCTTGCCACGGTCGGGGCGATCGCGTTCAGCGGCAAGGCGATCATCGTCAAGCTGGCTTACCGGTACGACGTCGATGCAGTGACGCTGATCATGCTGCGCATGCTTTTCGCGCTGCCGCTGTTCGTTGTGATGGCCTGGTGGGCCGGACGCGGGAAGCCGCCGTTGACGCGGCGCGACTGGTTCGGCGTCGCGGCGCTGGGTTTTTCCGGCTACTACCTGTCGAGCTTTCTCGATTTCGCCGGGCTTGCCTACATCACGGCCAGCCTGGAGCGGCTGATTCTGTATCTCAACCCGACGCTGGTGATGCTGTTCGGCTGGGTGATCTACAAGCGGCGCATCACGCGCTGGCAGGCGATAGGAGCCACGATCAGCTACTGCGGCGCGCTGCTGGTGTTCGGCCATGAAGTGCAGCTCGGCCAGAGCAGTGCGACGGCTTGGGGCAGCCTGCTGGTCTTCGCGAGCGCCGTCACGTATGCGGGCTACCTCGTGGCCAGCGGCGAGTTCGTCAAGCGACTCGGCTCGCTGCGGCTGGTCGGCCTGGCCACCAGCGTGGCGTGCGTGTTGTGTATCGTGCAGTTTCTGCTGCTGCGTCCGGTCG
>JAQGMX010000530.1 GCA_028292145.1 Variovorax sp. | reverse complement strand
CCGATGCTTCGCCGTTTGCCTGCGGTCGAAGGTCGAACACGTACAGCGTCCGATCTAGCTCCGCCTGCATCCGGGCAAGCGAGGCCGTATCGATCGACGGCAGCGCATGGCGCGCGATCAGCGCATCGGCCCGGCGCCGCAACTCTTCATCGCTTGCGACGGGCAAGGTTAGGGAAGGTTGGGCGTCCTGTACGACCGGTGCGCCGTCGAGCGCCCATTGCATGACGCCGTCCTCCAGGAAGTGCGCGTTGGGATGGCCGAGCATCCGCAGCGTTGCAGTGCCGATGATGGCGCGCGTGCGGCTGAAGCAATTGAGCACCCAGGGCGCGGTAACCGAGTCTTCAGACCAATCGCGCAGCGCCAGTTCCGTGCCGGCATGATTGCCTGTGCCGGGCAACGACAGAAAAGCATATTCGTCGGCAGGGCGCACGTCGATGAAGGTTGCATCGCCGGGGGCCGATTTGGCGTTGCGCAGCGCATGCCCGGTGAGCGTCGGCACTTCCCTGCGCCGCCGGATCTGATCGCCGAACGCCTTGACCAGCGTGCCGTAGCCGTCGATCAGCGGAAGCGCCTCGTTTCGCCAGGCCGCAATCCCTCCGGCCAGCGTGCGGATGTCGGAGTAGCCCAAGTGGTGCAGCAGCTTTTCGGCGGCAAGAGCCGGCCCACCTTGATCGCCGTCGTCGACAAGAATCACGGGCGTGGTCAGGCGCGGCACCAGAGCGCGCACTTCGAGTTCGAGGCCCGATAACGGCGTCATCCGGGCAAGATTCAGATGCGACGCGACAAACGCGCGCGCTTCGCGAACGTCGAGAAGCGCGAGCTCCGAATCCTCCTGGAGCAACGCAAACAACTGGCGCGGCGTTATCGATACGGTCACGGACTCTGGGCGTCAGATGAACGGCACGCCACCTGTCACCGGAATGGTCGCTCCGGAGATGTAGCTGCCCTGGTCGGACGCCAGCAAGACATATGCCGCCTGCAGTTCGGCCGGTTGCCCTGGCCGCCCCATCGGCGTCTGCGATCCGAACTCCTTGACCTTTTCCATCGGCATGGTCGATGGAATCAGCGGCGTCCAGAACGGACCCGGCGCCACGCAGTTGACCCGGATGCCTTTTTCGGCAAGCAATTGCGCCATCCCGCCCGACAGGTTCTGGATCGCGCCTTTCGTTGCCGCGTAGGCGACCAGCGTTGCATTCGGCTTGTCGGCATTGACCGACGAGGTGCTGATGATCGAAGAACCCGGCTGCATGTGCGCCGCCGCCGCCTTGGAGAGAAAGAAGTTGGCGTAGACATTGGTGCGGAAGGTCCGGTCGAACTCCTCTTCGCTGATTTCGTCCAGGCTCTTGTGCGACATCTGGAACGCAGCGTTGTTCACCAGGATGTCGAGCTTTCCGAAGCGGTCGACAGTGGCCTTGACCAGCATTCGGCAATGCGCTTCCGTCCGGATATCGCCCGGAATCGCGACGCAGGTGCGGCCGGCCTTGTCGACCCATTCGGCAGTGACCATGGCGTCGTGTTCTTCCTCCTTCAGATAAGAAATCACGATATCGGCGCCCTCGCGAGCAAAGGCCAGGGCCACGGCGCGGCCGATGCCGCTGTCGCCTCCGGTGATCAGCGCAGCCTTGCCTTCGAGCTTGCCGGAGCCGACATAGGACGTCTGGCCGAAATCCGGTTCCGGCGTCATGGCGGACTCGCGACCCGGCGGCTGTTGCGCTGACGTTTCAAAAGGCGGGCGTGGATAGGCGGTGCGTGGATCTGTCATCGGGTACCTCGTGGCTGGATGGATTTCCCATCCTCGCGCGCCCGCACGCTTGGCGATGTAGGAAACATGCGCCCCGGCAGGACAGGGAGTCATCCAGGGCCCGCCGATTATGTTTATTCCAGCGCGACGACGCCTGCCGGCAAATGGACGTTCAGGCTTTCCAGTCCGTGCAGGACTTTCGCCCGATGCGCCTGCGCCGCAACGTCGTGCACCAGCAGCACCGGCACCGGCGAGAGGCGCGCGATGTGTTCTGCGCTGCTGCCCATCACCATGCGGCTGACGCCGCGTCTTCCGTGCGTACCGATGACGATCAGGTCGGCCGGCCAACTCGCTGCGTCGGCGCAGACCATCTCGTGAACCGCGCCCTGGAAGTTGTCGCTGAGACATTCTTCGGCCTGCACGTCGCTGGCGACGGCCGTGGCATGCGCGTCTGCCAGGACTTTGGCGCCCGCGGCCCGCATGGTGGTCAGCCAGTCGTTCGAATAGCCGCCGTAGGCACTCGTCGAGCGCACCAGCGAGAGTTCGTCGATCACGTGGACGAGGCGCAGCCGCCCGCCGGTCAGCTTGGCCAGCTTGATGGCTTCGGCCAGTCCGAGATCGGAAGTCGGGCTTCCGTCGACGGGAACCAGGATTCTTTGGTACATGGTGCGCTCCTGAAATGAGAGAGCACCAGTCTGCGCCGATCGAGGACTGCCGTGTTGACCTGGATCAAGGCTTCAGGCGAGCAGGCTCAGCCCATCTGCGCACGCCGCGCACCGCCCTGGCGCTCCAGCATCCAGCCCGGGTATTCGTTTGGAAGCTGGCTGACCTTGCCGAGAATCTCCAGCTCTTCGGCCGTCAGCTTGACCTCCGTCGCGGCGATGTTGTCGGCGAGCTGCTGCGGACGCTTCGCGCCGACGATCACGCTCGTCACCTGCGGCTGGTCCAGCAGCCAGCCGAGCGCGATCTGCGCCACCGACACGCCGCGCGATTCGGCCATCGGACGCATCGCGTCGACGACGTCGAACGCACGGTCCTTGTCCACCGGTGGGAAGTCGAAGGTCGTCCGGCGGCTGCCTTGCTCGCCCTGTTGGTCGCGGCCGTACTTGCCGCTCAGCAATCCGCCGGCGAGCGGGCTCCAGACCATCAGGCCGACGTTCTCGCTGCGCAGCATCGGGACGATTTCGCGTTCGAGATCGCGTCCGGCGACGGTGTAGTAAGCCTGCAGCGATTCGAAGCGCGCCAGCCCCAGACGCTCCGAAATCCCCAGCGCCTTGGCGATCTGCCAGGCCGCCCAGTTCGACACGCCGATATAGCGCACGTGCCCGTGCCGCACCAGCTGGTCGAGCGCGCGCAGCGTCTCGTCCATCGGCGTTGCCGGGTCGAAACCGTGCACCTGGTAGAGGTCGATGTGGTCGAGCTGCAGGCGCTTGAGGCTGGCCTTGACGCCGTCGAGGATGTGGCTGCGCGTCAGTCCGCGCGAATTCTCGCCTTTACCGGTTTCGCCGAACACCTTGGTGGCGACGACGATGTTGTCGCGCGGCACCTTGAGGTTCTTCAGCGCCTGACCCGTGATCTCTTCGGACTGGCCGCCCGAATAAACGTCGGCCGTGTCGATGAAGTTGATGCCGGCGTCGAGTGCCTGCCCGACCAGCCGCTCGGCATCGGCCTGCTGCAGGTCGCCGATCTTGTTCCACATTTCACCGGTGCCGCCGAAGGTCATGGTGCCGAGACACAGCTCGGAAACGAACAGGCCGGTGCGGCCCAAAGCGTGATTGCGCATGGTGAGTGCTCCTTGGTTTGATGAGTTTGACGAGTGAGCCAACTATCCCACCGTGCGCCGTCAGCCGCCCGCCTACGTCGAAGTGGCCCTGTGTCGGGAACAATCCGCGCCACCATGCAGGTCACATCCTCCGTTCGCCCGTTTCCGTTTTCGCTGTTCCTGCGCCTCGCCGCCGTGCTGACGACGGCGCTGTTCCTGACCGGCTGCATGCTGCCGCCGCGTCAGGGTCTGGCGAGTCCGCAATCGCTGTCGCTGACGCCCGGTGAAGCGGCATCGACCGCGATCGGCAAGGCCGTCGCCGCGCAGGCGGCGGCGCATCCGCCGGGCACCTCCGGCATCCATCCGCTCGCCGACGGCACCGATGCCTTCGCGGTGCGCATGCTGCTGGCGGCAGCGGCCGAGCGCACGCTCGATGTGCAGTCCTACATCTGGCGCAACGACACCACCGGTCGGCTGGTGCTTCAGGCGCTGCGCGAGGCAGCAGACCGAGGCGTGCGTGTGCGGCTGCTGCTCGACGACAACGGCATCGCAGGGCTCGACCCGATATTGGCTGCGCTGGACGCGCATCCGAAGATCGAGGTGCGGTTGTTCAACCCGTTTCCGGTGCGATGGTTCAAGCCGCTAGGCTTCGTCACCGACTTCTCACGCGCGAACCGGCGCATGCACAACAAGTCATTCAGCGCCGACGCGCAGGCCACCATCATCGGTGGCCGGAATATCGGGGACGAGTATTTCGATGCGCTGGTCGAAGGCCTTGTTTTCGCCGACCTCGACGTGCTGGCGTTCGGTCCGGCCGCTCAGGACATCTCGGCCGATTTCGACCGCTACTGGGACAGCGCGTCAGCCTATCCGGTGGCGATGGTGATCAAGCCCACGGCGTCCGACGCGTCCAACGTGTCCAACGCGCTCGCGCCGCTGGATCGCATTCGCGCGGATGTCGCGGCCGACCCGGAAAAGCGGCGCTATCTGCGCTCGGTCAAGGGATCGGATTTCGCGACCGATCTGCAGGCCGGTCGCCTCGATCTCGAATGGGCCAGGGTGCAGACCCTCAGCGACGACCCGGCCAAGGGCCTGGGTCCGGTAGCGCGCAGCGATCTGATGGCTTCGGAACTGGGGCGGGTCCTGGGCAAGCCGCGGCGCGACGTCGAACTCGTCTCGGCGTATTTCGTGCCGGGCGAAGAGGGCACGGCCGCTTTCGCCGCACTGGCCAAGGAAGGCGTGCG
>JAQGMX010000260.1 GCA_028292145.1 Variovorax sp. | reverse complement strand
GGCTGCCGCATCCACGAATCTGATCCATCCGTACGCCGCCGGCATGAACGCAAGCGGCTACGACCTCAAATGCAGGCTGGTCGAAGCGACCATTGCCGGCTGCGACGCGATCTGGTCCGAGTCACCTGCCGCACGCATCGTCCATACCGACCCGGCGATCCATGTCGCCCATGCAGAAGACGATCCTTTCTCTACGACCACGACCGCCGACGGCGCCGCGACAGCGGTGGCCTTGGCGCAGGCCCAGTACCAGGCTTGGGACATGCTCGCAGGACGCCTCGAGCCAGGTCTCGGCGGCGGCGCGCGTTACCTCGACATCCTCGGCATCAACTACTACCACAGCAGCCAGTGGCTGCATCCCGGCAACCGCCCGCTGTCCTGGCATCTGGGCGATCCGCGGCGCCTGCCCCTGGAGGACATGCTCGCGACGATCTGGCGGCGCTACGGTCGGCCGATGTTCATCGCCGAAACAGGACATGTCGGCGATGGGCGCGGGTTGTGGCTGGAGGAAATTGCGCAGGTCGCGCTCACCTGCCAGCGCGACGGCATACCGCTGGAAGGCGTGTGCCTCTACCCACTCGTCGACCGGCCCGACTGGGAGGATCCGTTCCGCTGGCATCACTGCGGTCTGTGGGATGTCCGTGGCGATCCCGCAGCCACGCCCGACGGGCCCGAATACCCGAACCGCAGCCTGCACCTGCCGTTTGCCCAGCGCCTCATGCAGTGGCAGCGCGTTGTCCCGGCGCCCGATGCCCAAACCGCTGCCGCGGTACTCGCAAATCCGCCCTCCCCGTTCGATCCCGAAGTTCGTATCACCAGTCCCCAAAGCTCCCCAAGTTCAACAAGGCACCGCATGACCACACTCGTCGTCTTCTCGCATCTCCGTTGGGACTTCGTCTACCAACGCCCTCAGCAACTGCTCTCCCGGCTGGCAAGCCGCTTCCATATCGTCTTCGTCGAGGAGCCGATCGTGAATGCCGACCGCGCGGTCCTGGAACGGCTGCAGCCGTGCAGCGGTGTCGAGGTCCTGCGCCCGCACGTCACCGGCAGCGCCCCGGGTTTCCACGACGACCACATACCCGGCATTCAGGCGCTGCTGTCGAGCTACCTCCAGAGCCACGCCCTGAACGATTACTGGCTCTGGTTCTACACACCGATGGCGGTACCGCTCGCCGCCGGCCTCTCGCCGGGTGGCGTCATCTACGACTGCATGGACGAACTCGCCGCCTTCCGCCATGCACCCAGACAACTCCTTCAGCGAGAGAGCGCGCTTTTCAAGCTGGCGGACCTCGTCTTCACCGGCGGCCAGAGCCTCTACGAATCCAAGCGCGATCGCCATCCGCAAGTGCACTGCCTGCCGAGCAGCGTCGATGCCGCCCATTTCGCAGGCGGCCTCGACAGCGGCGGGGAGCCGGAAGCGCAGTCGAAGATCCCCGGCCCGCGAATCGGCTACTTCGGTGTGATCGACGAACGCGTCGACCTGGACCTCATCCGCGTGCTGGCCGCAGCGCATCCGGACTGGCAGCTGGTGATGGTGGGACCGGTGGTGAAGATCGATCCGGCGTCGTTGCCCTGCGCACCCAACATCCACTGGCTCGGTCAGCAGGACTATGCGGATCTGCCGGCATTCATCGCGGGCTGGGATATCTGCCTGCTCCCCTTCGCGATCAACGAAGCGACCCGTTTCATCAGCCCAACCAAGACGCTCGAATACATGGCTGCCGACAAGCCGATCGTCAGCACGCCGATCCGCGACGTCGTGACGCCGTATGGCCATGTGGTGCGCATCGCCGACACCCCGAACGCATTCGTGCAGGCGTGCGAGGACGCTCTGGCGCAGTCGCCCGAAGCGCAGGATCGAGAACGCGCCCTGCGTGAGGCCGTACTTGCAGGTACGTCATGGGACGGGACCGCAGCACGCATGGCCGACCTGATCGATGCCGACATCCAGGCAAAGCGAGCCGAAGACGCCGAATCGCTCGAGACAGTTGACCTCGTCGACCTGATTGAAAAGAGCGGCGCTCCTGCAACGCCGGTGTCCGCCGTTGGCTGACCCGGAGGTCGTGCTGCCGCGCCGGCCGGCGCCTTTCCTCTGGCGCTATGTGCGGCAGCGGCCGTGGCTCTTCGGCATCCTCACCTCGCTGATCGTGCTGGCGGCCGCGTGTTCGGTCGGCGTGCAGTACGGGA
Source organism: Variovorax sp. (assembly GCA_028292145.1). GTDB lineage: Bacteria > Pseudomonadota > Gammaproteobacteria > Burkholderiales > Burkholderiaceae_C > Variovorax. Next base: position 10,006 of record JAQGMX010000260.1, on the reverse strand, counting down.
TGAAACTCATCGTCGACGCCATGGCCGGAGACGACCGGCAGAGCCGCCTGATCTGGTGGTCGCTCGGGCTCTTCATTTCGCTCATTGCACTCGAAAGCGTCTTCTGGCGGTTGAGCGGCTGGCTGGGCTGTCGCGCGGTCGTGGCGACCGGCGTATCGGTCCGGCTGGACATGTTCAGGCATCTCTCGGGCCATTCGCTCGACTACTTCGCCGACCACATGGCCGGCTCGCTCGGCAACCGGGTCACCGCCACTGCAGGCGCGGCGGGCTCGATCCTCAGCACGCTGATCTGGAAGATTCTCCCGCCGTGCGTGGACTTCATCGGTGCAGTGATCGTCCTGAGCACGATCGACTGGCGGATGGCGCTGACCCTCATCGGCTTCGTCTGCATGGTGGCCGCCATTCTTGCCGTGTTCGGCAAGCGCGCGCGTCCGCTGCAGCAGCTTTATGCGCGGCAGGCGGCGCAGGTCGGGGGCGAGCTGGTGGACGTTGTCGCGAACATCTGGACCGTGCAGGCGTTTTCGGCCCGCCGTCGCGAGTACGAGCGCCTGCGCAGCGCCTTCGAGGTGGAAGCGCATACGCAGCGCCGCAGCTGGCTCTATCTGGAGAAGGCACGCGCGCTGCACGACCTTTGCCTCTGGTTGATGGCGGGCAGCATGCTGGTCTGGGCTGTCGAAGGCTGGCGCGAGGGCGCCATGATGGCGGGCGATGTCGTCGTCATCAGCGCATTGACCTTTCGCATTCTTCATGGGTCGCGCGATCTGGCACTGTCATTGGTCGACGCCTCACAGCAGTTCGGCGTCATTACCGAGATGCTCGACGTCGTCGCAGTGCCTCACCAGATTTCGTATCACGATGCCGAACCCCTGCGCCCCGGCGCCGGCGGCATCGTGCTGGAGGGTGTCGACTACGCCTACCCGAACGCGTGCCCCGTCTTCTCGGGCCTGTCGCTTACCATTGCTCCCGGCCAACGCGTCGGCGTCGTCGGGCCATCGGGTGCGGGGAAGTCGACGCTCATCAGGCTGATTGCACGGCTCGCCGACCCGAGCCGTGGGCAGGTCAGGATCGACGGGCAAGTCGCCTCGGCAGTGTCACTCGACAGCCTGCGCGATGCCATCGCGGTCGTGCCGCAGGACATCGGCCTTCTGCATCGCAGCGTGATGGAAAACCTGCGCTACGGCTGCAGGCAGGCCTCCGACGGAGACGTACGGCAGACGGCGGATGCAGCGCATTGCGACAGCTTCATCAGGCAGCTTCCCGATGGCTACGACACCGTTGTCGGCGAACGCGGCACCCGGTTGTCGGGTGGGCAACGGCAGCGTATCGGGATCGCTCGCGCCATGCTGAAAGACGCGCGCATCCTGCTGCTCGACGAGGCGACATCGGCGCTCGACAGCGAATCGGAAGGCGAAATCCAGCGTGGCTTGGCGCGACTGATGCAAGGCCGGACGGTCGTGGCAGTCGCGCACCGGCTGTCGACAGTGGCCGCCTTCGACCGGATCGTGGTCCTCGTCGAAGGGCGGATCGTCGAGGACGGCACGCACGACGAGCTGCAGGCGCTCGACGGCGTGTATGCACGCTTGTGGAGGCTGCAGGCCGAAGGTTTCGAGACCGGCTGAATCAGGTCGTGCGACGAAGACGCATGGGCATGGTCAATCCGTACAAGCCGGCAATGCCGACGAGTATGTAGACCACCCGGCTCGCCACCGTCATCTCGCCGAACAGCAAGGCGACCAGATCGAGGCCAAAGGCACCGACCAGACCCCAATTGACGGCGCCGACGATCATGAGAACAAAGGCAATCCAGTCTGCAACGGCAAGCTTTCGCGTATCGGCTGATATTGACGACGAGCGCGCGGGATCCGAAATGATCATAAAAACTCCTGGGTAAGTTGGACAGCCGCGAAGCGCGACTGCTTTAACCAGGGCAATCCGGATGCCGGCCCCTCGTCCGCAGCACCCACACGCTCAACCGCGATATTCCTTGAGCCGGTTGTAGAGCGTCTTCATGCTGATGCCCAGCATCGATGCCGTGCGTTCCTTGTTCTGTCCGCAACGCTCGTAGGTGGCCAGGATGAGGCGCCGCTCGACTTGGGCGAGCGGCATGCCGACTGTCACCGCGACGCCGCCGTCGTCCTCATCCGCTCCATCGGCCATATCACCCACGTCTCGGGAAGTCTCGACCATCGCTACTCCGGCAGCAACCGCCGGGGCCTGCACTGCCGCAGGCGGCAGCCATTCCTCGTCCACCGCCGGCCCCACGGCCATCACCCAGGCGCGCTGCACCGCATTGCGCAGCTCCCGAACGTTTCCGGGCCAGGAATGCGTCGACAGCCTCGCCAAAGCGGCGGGGGTCCATGCCTTCAGGCTGTTCTCTCGCTGAGAAAGCTCTGCGAGGAAGCTGGTAGCGATGATCGACACGTCGTCGCCACGATCGCGCAGCGGCGGCAGGAAGATGGGGAAGACGTTCAGGCGATAGAGAAGGTCTTCGCGCATCCTCCCGGCAGCCACCGCAGCCGCAGCGTCCCGGTTGGTCGCGGCGATGATCCGGACGTCGGTCTGCTGGACCTGCGTGGAACCCACGCGCATGAAGGTACCCGTCTCCAGAACGCGCAGCAGCTTGACCTGCAGTTCCAGCGGCATCTCCGTGACTTCGTCGAGAAACAAGGTTCCACCGTGAGCCCGCTCGAAAAACCCCTGGTGCTGGCGTTCGGCACCGGTGAAGCTCCCGCGCTCGTGGCCGAAGATTTCGCTCTCCACCAGATGCGGCGACAGCGCACCGCAGTTGACGGCCAGGAAGGGCTGATCGCGGCGGCGGCTCAGGTCATGCACCGCGCGTGCAGCCAGTTCCTTGCCCGTGCCGCTCTCCCCGTGGATGAACACACTGACGGCAGTGCCCGCTACCCGCGCAATCTGTCGGTAGACCTGCTGCATGCAGGCAGAACGTCCGATTAACTGCCCAAACCGGCCGGTCTCCTGCCACAGCTCCTGCACTTCCTGCAGTTCCGCACGCAACTGGGCCGGTGCGATCATTCGCGACAGCAAGCCCTTGAGATGCTGAGGATTGATCGGTTTGACGAGGTAGTCTGCCGCACCGAGACGCAGCGCCTTGATCGATGTTTCAAGGCTCGCCTGTCCTGTCATCAGTACAAGCAGGGTGTCGCCCAGGCCATGCGGTCCATCGATAAGTTCGAAGCCCTGGCCATCGGGCAGATGGAGGTCGAGCAGAAGAAGGTCAGGCGCCTGCATGGCCACCAGCTTTCGGGCTGCGCCGATCGACGCTGCAGTCATCGCGGTGTGTCCCTGCTGCCTGACGAGCGCAGCGATCATGCTGGCCGCGTCCTCGTCATCCTCGACGATGAGTACGTGTCCCACTAATTAATCTCCGGCTGATCGTTGATGTCGCCGCTGCTGGTCGCCGACGAGGCGGCGGCGGCGGCCTAAGAGTTAACGATTATTAAATAGTGTGAAGCAGTTCTCATCTCGGAACGGTGGGATTTTTCCTACCGAACCTGTACGCCAACCGTCCGGACCATCAAGCCGTGCTGGTCGCAGCGCTCGGGTCGCGTTCGCGCTCCAGCAGACGCCATCCCGCCGGCGTAACGGCGAGCACCCGGACGAGGACTGTGCTCGACGCCTGTCCGTTCACTTGCTTGCGCACGGTGAACGCAGCAATCAGGCCGGCCGAACGCAATACGAGGAGCCCGTCCCGAATTTCGTCGTCGGAACAGTCGACCGGCAGCTTTTGGGCCGAAACCTGCCTGAGTAGTTCGATGGACATACGACTCCGTGGTGTGGGTGCGAGGGATTTGTATTTGGGCTCTTCGTCCTTTTCATGAGCAAGCAGCATGCCCGTTCAGTACGCATACGCCTCGCCCGGCCAGATCGTCGAATGCGCAAACAGGCGGCAATATTTGCAGCAAATCGTTCTAGGGAGTAATTCACAAAATCTGAAGAAAGTTGTTTTTTATAGTACTTTTTAATTATTTTTATTTGGCATGTTCATTGCGGAATCGCGGATCAGCCCTATCGAGACAATCCATACGACCAGCCGCAATGAACGTCATCAAACTCGCTCCCCGCCTCTCTCAGACCCAGACCTGTTCTCCGCGACTGCAGCAAGCCGTGCGGTTGCTTCAGATGTCCACGATGGAATATGCGCAGGAACTGGAAAACGCAGCTCTGAGCAATCCCTTTCTGGAACTGGTGGAAGAGGCGCGCGATGAATCGGGCATTGGCGCGCAGTCGGCAGAGCGCCATGCCGAAGCGGAAATCGAATGGGCTGCCGCGGTTGATCGCATGTCCGATAGCAATCGCGTCGCCACCGAGCACTTCGTTTCCGACGACCAGGCCGAATATGTCCAGCGACTGCCGGTTCCGCCCAGCCTTCGCAGGCATCTGCATGAGCAACTTGGCTTGCTGCGGCTTGATCGGAAAGAACGGGCGCTGGCCGATGCCATCGTCGACTCGCTCGATGACGACGGCTATCTGCGAACGTCACTGGAAGAGCTTGGCGATGCCATCGGCGCCACCGGTGTCGACGCACAGTCGGCGCTGCGTGCGGCGCTGTACCGGGTGCAGTCACTCGAACCGGTCGGCGTCGCAGCCCGCGATATCCGCGAATGTCTTTCATTGCAGCTCTCCGCGCTCCACGACACGCCACTGCACCGGCTCGCCATGCGCATCGTGACCGAGCATATCGAATTGCTGGCCAGCCAGAAGCAGCAGCGTCTCGCCGCGGTTCTCGATTGCGGGTTGACGGAGGTCCAGCAGGCCATTGCGTGCATTCACGGACTTGCGGCCCGACCCTGCTCGCGCTTCGATGATGACGCGGCGGCGCCGATCGTGCCGGACGCGATCGTTCGGAAAGTCAATGGCGTATGGAAGACCGCGCTCAACACCGACTCCATACCGCGTGTACGTATCCATCAGAACTACGCTGCGCTTTTCGACCAGAACCGGATGCGTGGCGACAGCGAATTGAAGGCCTGTCTGGACAACGCACGCTGGACCGTTCAAAACGCGAACCAGCGCGTGTCCACCATCCTTGAAGTCGCACGCGCCATCGTGGCCAAGCAAAAACTTTTTCTGGAGCATGGGCACCTGGCGATGAAGCCGCTCGGACTGCGCGAGATCGCGGATGTGGTCGGCGTGCATCCGTCGACCGTTTCGCGGACCGTCCATCAGAAGTACCTTGCCACGCCGCACGGGGTGGTCGAACTGCACAGGTTCTTCTCGCGTGGAATGGCCCATGCAGGTGGCGGGGCGAGTGCGCCGATTGCGCTGCAATCGCTCATCAAGGAGCTCATCGACTCCGAGTCGGCCGTAGCGCCCTGGAGCGATGCAGCGCTGACCAAGGAGCTGGGCCAGCAGGGATTTCAGATCGCGCGGCGCACCGTCACGAAATACCGTCAGGAACTGAACATCCCTGCCGTCGAGCGCCGGCGAGGCGCGACCGCCGCTCGACTACATTAGGCTTTGGCCCCTGTGGCGACCGTACCAGGTTGCCAGCACAGCGCCTGACACCAGCGCCAAGCCGACGGCAGCCGTGGCCGTCGGCATCGCGCGCGCGAGGTTGACGGCAATCTCGCCCGTGCGCGGCACGACCAGCTGGAAACGGCGCTTCGTCATTTCCACGCCCAGCTCGTCGAGTTGATCGCCCAGTAGCCGCTCCGCCTCGGGCAGCACGATGGTTTCCTCATCGGCGACGTGGTGCAGCACATCTCGCATCAGTTCCATGAAGGTGTCGTCATAGGCTTCGTCGGTAGGCGCCATCGCACGCAGTCGGGCGATGAGGCGGCGCATCTCATCGTGCTCGGGCACGCTCTTCTTGAGCGTCTCGTCATCCGTCACCGCGCGAACTGCCGGATAGAAGATCTCTTCTTCCAGTTGCGCGTGGACCTCGAGCGCGGTGCAAGCGGTCTTGACCAGCCCCTGCTTCACCGAGGGTGAGCTATCGCTGCGAAATTGATGAAAGGTCGCGACGACATGGGTGTGATCGAGGCGAATCATGGTGATGGCATCCGGACACATCCGGCTTGCGAGCGTATTCATGGTGTCGATTCCTCACGGTGAGTGCGTCGACATTCAGTGCTTGCCCGCCGGCGCAGTGCGATGCGCGTCGTCCAGATGCCCCTGCACTACCGGGATCATCTTGACGGCAAGCGCCTTCAACTGCGGGTCCTTGGCCTCGCGCTGAGTCTTCTTCAGAAGCGCCAGCGTCTGCTGATGGTCGGTCACGCCAGAGCGCGACATGTACTGACGATCGAATGTCTCGCCGCTCATGGCCTTCAGCGCTGTCGCCATGGCCTTGTGCTTGAGATCGGGACCGTCCGGCAACGCAAACCCCTTGGCCTGCGCCAGCTGCTGAACTTCGGTCATGGCAGCGGTGTGATCGTCGATCATGGTCTGGGCAAACTTGCGGACGCGCTCGTCCTTCGACGTCTCGAGTGCGATCTTGCCGGTGGCGATTTCCGCGAGGTTGGCCTGCGCGATGTCTTCGACCAGTTTTTGATCGGTTTTCTGAAGCTGGGTTGCCCCGCCTGCCGAATCTGCCGTCGTCGCGGCACGCGTGCCGGGCGTTTGCGCCCATGCGGAACCGACGGTACAACTTGCGGCAATAGCTGCAGCGGTCAGCAGATGACGAGCGGCTGCTGATTTCGTGAACGGTGAATTCGAGTGCATGAGAGTGCCTTTGCCTTTAAATATGTAGAAGCCAATGACATGGCAAAGCACGTGCCCACGCTCTCATCTCCTGTCTTGTGCGGCCAGGATCCGATCCACGGCGTTGGTGAAAGCCACCAGCTGAAAGGGTTTGCCAAGGTGCTCGTTAAAACCCGCTGCCAGCGCACGCTTGCGATCGTCCGGGCGCGCGAAGCCTGTCAGCGCGATGGCGGGAACATCGCGTAGCCCACTCTCGCGCAGATGTTTCAGCAGCGTGTATCCGTCCATGCCGGGCATGGCAATGTCGGAGACGATCAGATCGAAGCGATCCGGTGCCGCGCATTCAAGCGCCTCTTGCGAGCTTGCTGCCGTCGTGACAAGCGCGCCCGCCGTGCCAAGCAGCATTCCAAACATCGTCAGGGCGTCTTCGTCGTCCTCCACGATCAGGATGCGCAGGCCTTGCAGCTTCTGCGGTTTGCCTTCGGCAGGACCTTCCATGTTGTGCGAAACCTTGCACGGCAACACCACCGTGAAAGTGGTGCCCTTGCCAACGCCGGCCGACGCGGCACTGACTTCGCCGGCATGCGCCTCGACCAGTCGCTTGACGATGTTCAGTCCGATGCCCAGGCCGCCCTTGCCGCGCGTCGTCGCACGCGCGCCGGCCTGCTGGAACATCTCGAAGATCACCGGCAGATACTCGGCCTTGATGCCTTCTCCCGTATCGGCCACCGTCAGACGCATCTGCGTCCTGTCGTTTTCCAGGCTGACGTCGACAGCGCCGCCGGCGGGCGTGAACTTCAGGGCATTGCTCACCAGATTCCAGACAATCTGTTCGATGCGCACCGGGTCGGCTTGCAGCAGATAGCTCCCGGCTTCGACGCGCAAATTCAGCGCCACATTGCGTGCCTGCGCATCGGGCTGAACGGCCGCGACGATGCGCTCGACGAGCTCGTTGCAGTGCACGTCCATGAGACTGAGCGAGAGCTTGCCGGTCTGCACGCGTGAGAGATCGAGCAGGTCGTCGATGAGTTGCGCCTGGCTCTTCACGCTCTCGCCGATGGTTCTCGCAATGTGGGCGAGAGGCCCCGAACCGGCCTCGGGATGGAACGCCAGCATCTGGGCGTTGAGCGCGATCAGGTTCAGCGGATTCTTCAGCTCATGGGACATGACGGCCAGGAACTCGTCCTTCAGCGCATTGGCTTCCTGAAGCTGGGCACGCAACGACTGCTCGGTAGCCAGAAGCTCGTCGCGTTGCTGCTCGGCCAGGCGCGACTGGGTCAGATCGCGTGCGATCTTGGCGAAGCCTTTTTCGGCGCCGCTCGCGAGCGACACGAGCACGCCACTGAAGTAGACCCGGCTTCCGTCCTTGCGCTGATGCCAGCGCTCGTCTTCGGCGCGTCCGTCCTGCCTCGCGCGGCGCTGCTCGTCTTCGGGAACGCCGGCGGCCCGATCCTCGGGCGTAAAAATCACGCCGCATGGCTGGCCCAGGAGTTCCGCTTGACTGAAACCAAGCGCCCTCTCGGCGCCCGTGTTCCAGCGTGTGATGCGCCCCTGGGGATCGAGCATGATGATGACGTAGTCGGCACTCGAGTCGAACAGCAGCCGCAGCCGTTCCTCGCCGGCGCGCATCGTCAGTTCGGTCTGGTGCCGAACCGTGACATCGACGAAATTGAGCACCACACCTTCGATGCGGTCATCGTTGCTGCGGTCGTCACCGCTGCGATAGGGCAAAAGGCGGGCGAGGAACCAGCGCCCGTCGTTGCTCGAAACTTCCCGTTCGATGGGTCGCAACAGTTCGAAGGCCTCACGCGCATCGGCTTCCATCTGCGGATAGTCGAGCCGGTGGGTGATGTCGAACAGCGGCCGGGTCAGATCGGTCGCGATCAGGTTGAAGATGCCCGCGGCCCGTGGCGTGAAGCGCTGGATGCGCATGCCGCGGTCGATGAAGACGGTGGCGATCTCGCTGGCCTCCAGGAAGTTCTGCAGGTCGTCATGGGCCTTGGCGCTGGCCTCCAGGTGCAGCTTGAGGTCGTAGTTGACAGTGGTCAGTTCCTCGTTGACCGACTGCAGTTCCTCCTTGCTGGTCTCGAGTTCCTCCGTGGTCGAGCGAAGTTCCTCGTTGACGGATTGCAGTTCTTCGTTCGAGGCGCGCAACGCTTCGCTGGAGCTGTCGGACTCGCCGATCGCCGCGCTCAATTGCTCGTGGAGACTGAAGAGGTCGTGCTCCGTCTGGACGGCGATTTCCGACTCGGACAACGCACTGTCGCCTTCCGCAAGCGCCGCTTCTCCGAACCGAACGACGAGCCAGCCCTTTGCAGCATGCGCATGGCGAACATCGCGCACAGGCTGGACGGTCATTTGCACGGCCAACGTCTGATCGCCACGGGCCAATCGCACGCGACGCGCCTCCACCGCTTCGCCCTGCTGCTCCGCATGGGCGAGGGCCGCACGCAATGCCAGCCGCAGTTCGGGCAAGACGAGATGAAGCAATTGCGCGGAGAGTTCCCCGCTGTGCAGCCGAAGGAAGCGCGTCGCCTGCTCCGACATGTAGGCAACCTTCAGCTGCTGGTCCACCACCGCGACCGCCGATCTGTCCTCTGCCTTGAATTGCAGCTGGATGTCTTCGAGCAGCTCCTTACGCATCAAGGCGGGCGTTGCCAGGGCAGGCGGAAGATAGGACAGGGGTTCGCCCAGTGCCGAAGGCACCCGGCGCGACATCAGTACGGAACTTGCGCGGTAGATGCGATGCTTCCGGTCGACGATCGTGAAGTGATCCGGCGCGGCGTCGGCGGTCTCGGCGCTGCCGAGGAAAAGCAACCCGCCAGGGCGCAACGCAAAATGGAATGTTTCGAGCAGTTGCCGCTGTGCCGCCCGGTCGAGATAGATCAGCAGATTGCGGCAGCACACGAGGTCCAGCCGCGAGAACGGCGGATCGCGCAGAAGGTTGTGCTTCGAGAACGTGACCCGCTCGCGCAACGTCCTGGAGACGAGGTATTGACCCAGTTGGCGCTCGAAGAATTGCCGCAGGCGCACGGGCGGCACGTCGGTGGCGATCGAATCGGCGTAGACGCCGGTACGACCCGTTGCCAAGGCACGCTCGTCGATGTCGGTCGCGAAGACCTGTATGCCGGTCAGCGCACCCGCGCTCGTCGAATGTTCGAGCAGCAGCATGGCGACCGAGTAAGCCTCCTCTCCCGTGGCACAACCGGCAACCCCTGCACGTACACGCTCCGCGGGGGATCGATCCTCGAACAGCTCTGCGACCAGCGTGCGTTCCAGCGCCTCGAAGGCCAGACGGTCGCGAAAGAAGTTGGTCACGCTGATGAGCATGTCCTGCAGCAGC
>JAQGMX010000251.1 GCA_028292145.1 Variovorax sp. | reverse complement strand
ACCGGCTGCTCGATCGCCTGTTCCAGCATCGCGCCGAAGTCGACGTCGTCCCAGATCCGGAAGTCGGCCTTCAGATCAAGTTCGCGCAGCCAGCTGCCCAGGTTGTAGGGCTGCGCCAGCCCGACGCCCATGAAGCGCCGGCGCTGCGCGCTGTCGAGCGTCGCCATCATGCGGATCACGTCCTTGCGCACCAGTGCCAGCGCCTGATCGGGATGCGGGAGCAGCTGATCGTGCGATTCGCGCGCCAGGATGCGGCCGCCCAGGTCGATCAGCACGGTTTCGATGCGGGTCCGGTCGAGCCGAACGCCGATGCCGTAGGCGCCGTCGGGGTTGATCCGGTAGAGGCCGGCCGGCTGGCCGCGCTGGCCTTCCTGCCGCTTGCCGGCGAGTTCGATCAGCCGCGACTCCTCCAGCGACTGCACGATGCTGCCGACCGCCGTGTTCGTGAGCTGCGCCCAGCGCGCCAGGTCGGCCTTGGAGGCTTCACCCGCGCGACGCAGCCGCTGCAGCAGCATCCGCTCGTTGTACAGGCGCAGATTAACGGAGTTGGTACCCCTTCCGGGACCGGCGAATGTCACTGATGTCTCCGCGTTCGATTAATTAATTCAAGTTGAATAAATAATAAAAGGAAGTCTTTGTTGTTCATGTCGGGGTTTTCCCCAAAAGGTTCTGCAACAATTCGTATCTGCAAAATTGAGTGCCAGGACTGGGCCCGGATTTCGCATGCCACAATGAATTTGCTGCGAAAACACGACACCATGCTGATCGACGGCTTCCCTTTTCCACTTGGCGCCACCGCTTCTACGGCCGGGATCAATTTCGCCCTTGCGGCGCCCCGCGCCACCGGCGTCGATCTCTGCATCTTCGACGGCAGCGGTAGCCAGGAGCAGCAACGTCTCGCGTTGCCCTGCTGCACCGACGGCGTCTGGCACGGCCACTTTCTGGGTGCCAAGCCCGGCCTGGTCTACGGCTTCCGCGTGCACGGCGTCTGGGCGCCGCACGACGGCCAGCGCTTCAATCCAGCCAAGGTCGTGCTCGATCCGTATGCGCGCGAAATCGTCGGCAAATACGACGGCAGCGATCTATACCTCGGCCACGTGCCCGGCCAGCCGGAGCGCCGCGATCCGCGCGACAACGCCGCCGTCGCGCTGAAGGCACGGGCCACGGCGCCGTCGCCCCAGCCTCTTGCATCGCCGCGTCCGCGCATCGCTGCCAGCGACCGCGTGATCTACGAACTGCACGTCCGCGGACAGACCAAACGGCATCCCGGCGTGCCCGAAGCGCTGCGCGGCACCTACGCCGGCCTGACCGAACCCGTCGTTCTCGATGCGCTGCAGCGCTTGGGCATCACCACGCTGAGCCTGCTGCCGGTGCAGCACCGCGCCGACGAAGAACGGCTGCTGAAGATGGGCCTCTCCAATTACTGGGGCTACACCACCATAGGCTGGTTCGCGCCCGAGGCCCGGTACTGGAGCGGCCGGCCCGGCACCACGCCCGCATCCGAATTCCGCGCGCTGGCCGACGCCGTGCATGCGCGCGGTATGGAATTGGTGATCGACGTCGTCTACAACCACAGCGCCGAAACCGATGAACTCGGGCCGACGCTCTCGATGCGCGGGATCGACAACGCGCTCTATTACCACCTGTGCGCCGACGACCGCGCCCGCTACGAGAACTGGAGCGGCTGCGGCAACAGCCTGAACTTCGCCGAGCCGCGCGTCGTGCAGCTGGCCACCGACAGCCTGCGCCACTGGATGACCGAACTCGGCGTCGACGGTTTCCGCTTCGACCTGGCGCCCGAACTGGCGCGCCGGGAAGGCGGCGAATTCGATCCGCGCGCGCCTTTCCTGGCCGCCGTCGCACAGGATCCGGTACTGTCGCGCGCCTTGCTGATTGCCGAACCGTGGGACATCGGCCCCGGCGGCTACCGGCTTGGCAGCTTCCCCGCAGGCTGGCTCGAATGGAACGACCGATTCCGCGACGCGCAACGCGGCTTCTGGCTCGACCACGGCACCGGGCCGGGCGAATTCGCGCACCGCTTCGCCGGCTCCAGCGGCGAGTTCCAGCACAGCGGCCGCGCGCCGACGGCCAGCGTCAACTTCATCAGCGCGCACGACGGCTTCACCTTGCGCGACCTGGTCAGCTACGACCGGCGGCACAACGAAACCAACGGCGAGAACAACCGCGACGGCAGCAGCAACAACCTGAGCCGCAACTGCGGCGTCGAGGGCGACACCGACGACGCGACCGTGCGGGCGCGCCGCGCGCGGCTGCAGCGCGTGCTACTCGGCGCGCTGCTTCTGTCGCAGGGCACGCCCATGCTGCTGGCCGGCGACGAGATCGGCCACAGCCAGCGGGGCAACAACAACGCCTACTGCCAGGACAACGAGACGACCTGGCTGGACTGGGACAGCGCAGACATCGATCTCCAACGCTACGTTGAGCGCCTGCTCGCCCTGCGCCGGGAAGCGACGCCGCTGCGCAGCACACGCTGGTGGCCGGCGACACCGGAGAAGTCGACCGCGACAACGCTGCGTTGGCTGGTGCCGGACGGCATCGACATGCAGCCGGAAGACTGGACGCGCCGCGGCCGGCACGCGCTCGCGATCCTGTTCGACGCGCCGCAGGGCGAGGTGGCATGGCTCGTGCTGATCAACGCGGACGCGCATGCCGGCGACGGCGCGGTCGAGTTCACGCTGCCCCCGGGCAGCTGGCAACTGGAAATCACGAGCGACCAGGAAAAGCCTCGGCAGCTCGCCGCGGCGGAAATCTTGCAGCCCGCCAGTCTCTGGCTGGCACGACGAACACAATGAAAACCAACGAAGACAAAGAAGGAGACACCATGACCACGCCCAACCCACAACAGCAACAACAACCTCTGCAGGCGCATCAACTGGTGCGCCGCACCATCGCGCTGGTCCTCGCCGGCGGCCGGGGTTCTCGGCTGAAGCAGCTGACCGACCGGCGTGCCAAGCCGGCCGTTTACTTCGGCGGCAAATTCCGCATCATCGATTTCGCGCTGTCGAACTGCCTCAATTCAGGCATCCGCCGCATGGCCGTGGTCACGCAATACAAATCGCATTCGCTGATGCGCCATCTGCAGCGCGGCTGGAGCTTTCTGCGCGCCGAGCTCAACGAGATGGTCGACGTGCTTCCCGCACAACAGCGCGTTGGCGACGAACACTGGTATCGCGGCACGGCCGACGCCGTCTTCCAGAACCTCGACATCCTCCAGACCCGCTCCACCAAGCACGACTACATCGTGGTCCTGGCCGGCGATCACATCTACAAGATGGACTACTCGATCATGGTCAAGGACCATGCCGAGCGCGGCATGGGCTGCACCGTCGGCTGCATCGAGGTGCCGCGCATGGAGGCCACCGCCTTCGGCGTGATGGCGATCGACAACGACCGCCGCATCACCGCTTTCCTCGAAAAGCCGGCCGATCCGCCGGCGATGCCCGGCCATCCCGACATCGCGCTGGCCAGCATGGGCATCTACGTCTTCGACTCGAAATACCTCTACAAGCTGCTGGAAGACGATGCCCTCGACCCGAACTCGGATCACGATTTCGGCAAGGACATCATCCCGCGCGCCGTCGCCGAAGGCCGCGCACTGGCGCATCCGTTCAGCATGTCGTGCGTGACGCGCGGCGTGCGCGGACCGGAGACCGCCGCCTATTGGCGCGACGTGGGCACGATTGATGCATTCTGGGCGGCGAACCTCGACCTCGCGTCGGTCACCCCGGAACTCGACATCTATGACACCGACTGGCCCATCTGGACCTACCAGCGACAGTTGCCGCCAGCCAAGTTCGTGGTCGACCGCAACGGCAACAACGGCATGACGGTCAACACCATCGTCTCGGGCGGCTGCATCGTTTCCGGCTCGAAGGTGAAAGATTCCGTGCTGTTCTCCGGCGTGCGCATCCATTCGTTCTGCGAAGTGCTCGAAGCGGTGTTGCTGCCGGATGTCGAAGTCGGCCGCGGCGCGCGGCTGTCGAAGGTCGTGGTCGACCGTGGCTGCGTGATTCCCGAGGGCATGGTGGTCGGCGAAGACGCCGTCGCCGACGCGGCCCGTTTCGAACGCACCGAGACCGGCGTGGTGCTGATCACCCGCGAGATGCTGCAGCGGCTTGCGCCCGAAGCGTCGCAAGTCACCACGCACTGATGCCGGCGATGCGCGTACTCCAGGTCACTGCAGAAATCTTTCCTCTTCTCAAGACCGGCGGGCTGGCGGATGTAGCCGGTGCGTTGCCGTTGGCGCTGGAGGACGTCGGGCAGGACGTGCGCGTGCTGCTGCCGGGCTTTCCCGCCATCCTCGCCGGCCTGAAAGATTCCGTAGAGGTCGCGGCGATCGAAACGCCGTGGGGCGGACGCGCCGCGCTGATGCGCGGGCGCATCGAGACCGATGCCGAAACGCCGTTTCACGCCTACGTGATAGACGCGCCTGCGCTCTACGACCGCCCCGGCAATCCTTACGAAGACGCCGCGCGGCAGCCGTACGGCGACAACCACCGGCGTTTTGCGCTGCTCGGCTGGGTCGCATCGCGAATCGCGCAGGGCCTGGACCCTGCCTGGCGACCCGAAGTGGTGCACGCGCACGACTGGCATGCGGGTCTGGCGCCGGCTTACATGGCTTTCGCCGACTGGCAGGGCGCGCCGCGTGCCGCGAGCGTTTTCACGGTGCACAACCTGGCCTACCAAGGCGTCTTCCAGCAGCAAGACTTCGCGGGCCTCGGCCTGCCGGAGGCCGCATTCCAGATGCAGGGTCTGGAGTACTACGGCCAGCTCTCTTTCATGAAGGCCGGCTTGTATTACGCCGACCGAATCACCACCGTCAGCCCGACCTACGCGCGCGAAATCCAGACGCCGGAACAAGGCTACGGGCTCGACGGATTGCTGCGCAGTCGCGCCGGCGCGCTCGACGGCATCCTGAACGGCGTCGACGGCGGCGTCTGGAATCCGGGCACCGACGCGCTGCTGCCGCATCCCTACGACGTGCGCCGCCCCGGCGGCAAGGCGCTGTGCAAGGCGTCGCTTCAGCAGGAACTCGGCCTCGCGATCGAACCCGACGCGCCGCTGTTCGTCATGGTCAGCCGGCTGGCCGAGCAGAAGGGTCCGCACCTGGTGCTCGACGGCCTTGATGCGCTCGTCGCTCAAGGCGGTCAGCTCGCGCTGCTCGGTAGCGGCGACGGCTGGCTCGAAGACGCCTTCCGCGACCGCTCGGCCGCCGCCCCGCAATCGGTGAGCGCGACCATCGGCTACAACGAGCGCTTCGCGCACCGGCTTTTCGGCGCCGGCGACGTCACGCTCGTGCCGTCGATGTACGAACCCTGCGGCCTGACACAAATGTACGGACTCAAGTACGGTAGCCTGCCGCTGGTGCGCAACGTCGGCGGACTGGCCGACACGGTCGTCGACTGCAGCCTCGAGAACATCGCCGACGGCAGCGCCAACGGCTTCGTTTTCGACAGCTTCGACGCACCGGGCTTTGCGCGCGCCGTGCGGCGCGCCGTCGCCCTCTACCGACGACCGGCCGACTGGCGTCGTGTGCGGGCCAGCGCGATGCGCCAGTCCGCCGATTGGCAGATCGCTGCCGCGCAGTACGTCGCCACTTATGAGAAGGCGCTGGCCTCGGCCCGCGCCTGAAGCACCCGCCCGATTCACGCTTTTCCTTCAACCTATTCCAACGAGCCACGCCCATGACGATCGAAGACTTTGCCTACGACCATCCCGACCGTGACGTTGCCGCCTTCAAGCGCGCCGTGGCGAACAAGCTCATCTATGCCGTCGGCAAGGACCCGGTCGCGGCCAGTCCCGACGACTGGCTCAACGCCACCTCGATGGCGGTGCGCGACCAGCTGGTCGAGCGCTGGATGGCGACCACGCGGGCCAGCTACAAGCAGGACCTGAAGCGCGTCTATTACATGTCGATGGAATTCCTCATCGGCCGGACCTTCACCAACGCCCTGCTCGCGCTGGACATGCACGACACCGTGAAGCAGGCGCTGGCCGACTTCGGCGTCGACATCGCGCAGATGGCCGAGCGCGAGCCCGACGCGGCGCTGGGCAACGGCGGCCTCGGCCGGCTGGCGGCGTGCTTTCTCGATTCGATGGCGACGCTCGGCGTGCCCGGTTTCGGTTACGGCATCCGCTACGAATACGGCATGTTCCGTCAGAAGATCGTCGACGGCCAGCAGGTCGAGACGCCCGACTACTGGCTCACGCGCGGCAATCCGTGGGAATTCCAGCGGCCCGAAGTGACCTACCGCGTGCGCTTCGGCGGCCATGTGCAGCGCCGCGAAACCACGCGCGACGGCAAGCAGCCGCCGTACGGCGCCGCCGACTGGGTCGACACCCACGACGTGCTCGCGATGGCCTACGACACCATCATCCCCGGCTACGGCACGCAGGCCACCAACACGCTGCGCCTCTGGTCCGCCCGCGCGACCGAGGAGATCGACCTGTCGGCCTTCAACCGCGGCAACTACATGCAGGCGGTCGAGAGCAAGAACCATTCGGAAAACGTCTCGCGCGTGCTCTACCCGGACGATTCCACGCCGTCGGGCCGCGAGCTTCGCCTGCACCAGGAATACTTCTTCGTCAGCGCCAGCGTGCAGGACTTGCTGCGCCGCTACCTGCGCACGCACGACAACTTCGACAAGCTGCCCGACAGCGTCAGCATCCACCTGAACGACACGCACCCGGTGCTGGCCGTGCCGGAAATGATGCGCCTGCTGCTCGACGAGCACGGCCTGGACTGGGACACCGCCTGGGCGCACACCCAGAAGGTCTTCAGCTACACCAACCACACGTTGATGCACGAGGCGCTGGAAACCTGGCCGGTCGAGATGATGAGCCGCATCCTGCCGCGCCATCTGCAGATCGTCTACGACATGAACTCGCGCTTCCTGAGTTCGGTGACCGAAAAGCTCGGCAACGACGTCGAACTGCTGCGCCGCCTCTCTTTGGTCGACGAGACCGGCGAGCGGCGCGTGCGCATGGCCTATGTCGCGGTGCTCGCGAGCCATTCGATCAACGGCGTCTCGGGCCTGCATTCGGAGCTGATGACGCAGTCCATCTTTGCCGACTTCTTCAAGATCTTCCCGGAGCGCTTCAACAACAAGACCAACGGCGTCACGCCGCGCCGCTGGCTGGCGCAGGCCAACCCGCCGCTCGCAGCCCTGCTCGACCACCGCATCGGACGCGGCTGGCGGCGCGACCTGAACCAGCTCGAGGCGCTGCGCCCGATGGCGGCGCAGGCGCCGTTCGTGCGCGCCTTCCGCCATGCCAAGCGCGAAAACAAGCTGCGCCTGGCCAACTGGATCGAGCAGCACATGAACATCGTCGTCGACACCGACGCCATGTTCGACGTGCAGGTCAAGCGCATCCACGAATACAAGCGCCAGCTGATGAACGTGCTGCACGTGGTGTCGCGCTACCAGAAGATCATCGCCGCGCACGACGCCGGCAAGCCGATCGACCTGGTGCCGCGCGTGGTGGTGTTCGCCGGCAAGGCGGCTTCGGCGTACCACGCGGCCAAGCTGGTGATCCGGCTGATCAACGACGTGGCGACCGTGATCAACGCCGATCCGCGCGTCGGCAAGCTGCTGAAGGTCGTGTTCCTGCCGAACTACAGCGTGAGCCTGGCGGAAATCATCATGCCGGCAGCCGACCTGTCGGAGCAGATTTCCACCGCCGGCACCGAAGCCTCGGGCACCGGCAACATGAAGTTCGCCCTCAACGGCGCACTCACCATCGGCACGCTGGACGGCGCCAACGTCGAGATGAAGGAGAACGTCGGCGACGAGAACATCTTCATCTTCGGCAACACCACGCCCGAAGTGGCCGAGATCCGTGCCAAGGGCTACCAGCCGCGCCATTACTACGACTCGAACCCCGAACTGCAGGGCGTGCTGGACGCGATCCGCGACGGCATGTTCTCGCCCGGCGAGCCGGCGCGCTACCAGGCGATCTTCGACACGCTGGTGAACTGGGGCGATCAGTACCTGCTGCTGGCCGACTTCGCCAGCTACGTCGAGACGCAGGCCAAGGTCGATGCGCTGTACCGCGATGCCGACGCCTGGACGCACAAGGCGATCCTGAACGTCGCGGGCATGGGCGCCTTCTCTTCCGACCGGACGATCGCGGAATACGCGCACCAGATCTGGAAGACGAAACCGGTCATGTTGAGCTGACCGCCGCGGCAGGCTTTCAGCGTGTCGGTGCGGGCGGCGCCTCGGTCACGAAGCCGATGCGGCTGAGGCCGGCCTGGTTTGCGATGCCCATCAGTTCGACCACCCGGCCGTAGGGCACGGTGCGGTCGGCGCGGAGCTGGATCTCGGTGTCGCGACTGGCTGCGGAAACGGCCGCGAGACGGGCCGGCAGCTCTGCTTCCGACAGCGGCTGGCCGTCGAAGAAGAGCTTGCCGCCGGCATCGATCGCCAGACTCACGAACTTCGGTACTTCCGCCGACTTGCCGGCGTCGGTGCGCGGCAGATCGAGCCGGATCGCGCTCGCCATCAACGGTGCGGTGACGATGAAGATCACCACCAGCACCAGCATCACGTCGACCAGCGGCGTCACGTTGATGTCCGACATCGG
>JAQGMX010000485.1 GCA_028292145.1 Variovorax sp. | reverse complement strand
GCGATGGCGACGGCGATCACCACCAGGAAGCGCGACAGGAAGCGCCGCACCCGCGTCGGCGCGCCGATGTGCGAATCGCGGATGACCTCTTCTTCCGCAATGGTCTGCGAAATCTGGAGCGCCACGACAGCGGCGGCAAGCAGGCCGATCGCCTCGATGATCCCTTCGCCCGCCGGCCCGTCGATGCCGCCGGTCAAGGCCAACCAGCCGTTGTGCGCGGCGATTGCCATGAGTGCGACGCTGGCGGCAGCGAAAAGGAGCGCCATGAGGGCGTGGACGACGGCGTAGATGCGGAGGAAGGGTTTCATGGGGCGCGCGGTGTGCTGCTGGCAAAAGGTGCGCGATTCTGAGGTGCGTGGCGGGCGTGAGGTGTCAGCGGTGGGCGCGAAGGGTGGGGTGGCGCAAAAGTTCTTCGATCAAGCCTTGTAGACAGATTCGAGGTGGCAGTAGACGCCTTCGAGCACGAAAGGATTGCGTATGGCACCAGCTTCCACGAGATCGACATCGCGGCCGAGCAGCTTTTCTAGCTCGGCCTTGACGTTGAAGAATGTGGCGAGTTCAACCAGTACATCGGGTTCGAATTCGACCAGAAAGTCCGCATCGCTGCGTATTGCATCGAAATCTTCGGCACGCGCAGCTGAGCCGAAGATATCAAGTCGGCGAATTCGGTGGTGCCGACATATCTCGTCGATTTCGGCGGTGTGTTGGGCGATGGCCGGATGCATGCGGTGAGCTTAGTTCGCCACGCTCATTCATACTTTCACCCATGACGCTCTCCACCTACCTCCTCTACGTCGCAGCCGTCGCGCTGCTGATCGCAACGCCCGGCCCAACAATGCTCATGTGCATGACCAACGCGCTGAATCACGGTCCGCGCCGGGCGATGACATCGGTGGCGGGCTCGGTTTCTGCGGTGTTGGTGGTGATGGTGTTGTCGGCGATGGGGCTCGGCGCGCTGCTCGCCACTTCGGAAACGGCATTCACGACAGCCAAGCTGATCGGCGCGGCGTACCTGATTTGGCTGGGAATCAAGACCTTCCGCAGTGACGCTTCGGCTTTGAGGGTCGAAAGCGATGCGGCAGGCACGCCACGTCGGTCGTTTTACCTGCAGGGGCTGCTGGTCGGCGCCAGCAATCCAAAGGCGGTGCTGTTCTTCGCAGCGTTCTTCCCGCAATTCCTGAATCCGTCTGCACCGATGGCGCCGCAGTTTGCGATCCTGGCGCTGACGTTCATGGCTTTTGAATTCGTGGTGCTCACTATTTGCGCACTAAGCGTGTCGCGTCTGGCGCCGTTGTTGCGGCAGAGCGGTCCGGTGCGCTGGGTCAACCGGGTCTGCGGTGGACTGTTTACGCTGATGGGCGGGTTGTTGCTGCTGACTCGGCGGAGTGCATGACTTGATTCAGCTCGCCAACCAAGATAAGAGTCCCCTTTGACTAGACAGGTCAACTCCAGGCGTAGCTCATCACAAGCCTACTTCCCCCACCCATCCCGCATCCCCGCCGCACGATTGAAGACATGCTTCCCGCCCCCCGCGGCTTTCGCATCCAGCACGAAATACCCGTGCCGCTCGAACTGAATCCCCGCACCGCCCCCCGCATTCGCCCCACCAAGCGAAGGCTCCACGAACGCCGCACAAGCGACCAGACTGTCCTTGTTCAGTTCCTCCAGCAATTCCCCACTCCCCGGCTTCTCCGCCGCAAACAGCCGCTCGTACAACCGCACCTCCGCCGGCACGGCATCCGCCACCGCCACCCAGGTGATGTTGCCCTTCACCTTCACGGCGTCCGCTCCCGGCGTACCGCTCTTCGTGTCTGGCAGCAGCTTCGCCTGCACCTCGACCAGCTGGCCGTCCGCATCGCGCGTCGCGCCGACGCATTCGATCGTGTGGCCGTACTTCAGCCGGACCTTGTTCCCCGGGAACAGCCGGAAAAATCCCTTCGGCTGCACGTCTTCGTAGTCGGTCCGTTCGATCCAGACTTCCCGGCCGATCTTGAAATGCCGCAGCCCGACGCTCGCATCGCGCGGATTGATCGGTGCGGTGCAGTCGTCGAGCATGTCGTCGCTGCCCATCACTTCGCCCCAGTTCGTGAGCACCAGCTTGACTGGGTCCAGCACCGCCATGGCGCGTGGCGCGATCGGGTCGAGCGTGTCGCGGAGTGCGGCTTCGAGGCTCGCGTAGTCGATCCAGCCGCCCGATTTGGTGACGCCGCTGCGTTCGCAGAACAGTTTCAGCGCTTCGGGCGTGTAGCCGCGGCGGCGCAGGCCGGCGAGCGTCGGCATGCGCGGATCGTCCCAGCCGTCGACGTGGCCTTCCTCGACCAGCTGGCGCAGCTTGCGTTTGCTGGTGATGACGTGCGTGACGTTGAGGCGGGCGAATTCGTACTGGCGCGGGTGCGGCGTGGCGATCAGGCCGCCTTCGGAGAGGCGGTCGAGCAGCCAGTCGTAGAACGGGCGCTGGTCCTCGAATTCGAGCGTGCAGATGCTGTGGGTGATCTGCTCCAGCGCGTCCTCGATCGGGTGCGCGAAGGTGTACATCGGGTAGATGCACCACTTGTCGCCGGTGTTGTGGTGCGTGGCACGGCGAATCCGGTACAGCGCCGGATCGCGCATGTTGATGTTCGGGCTGGCCATGTCGATCTTTGCGCGCAGGATGGCGGCGCCGTCTTCGAGCCGGCCGTCGCGCATTTCGCGGAAGCGGGCGAGGTTCTCGGCGACGCTGCGGCTGCGGAACGGGCTGTCGGTGCCGGGCGTCGTGAAGTCGCCGCGGTTGGCGCGCATGTCGTCCGGCGATTGCTCATCGACATAGGCTAGGCCGGATTCGATCAGGTGTTCCGCCGCGCGGTACATGAAGTCGAAGTAGTTGCTGGCGAAGTACTCGTGCGGCTGCATCGTGCCGGGCGCGCTGGGACGGTCGGCGAGGTAGGTTTCGTAGCCGAGCCAGTCGATGGCGTCGCGGATCGCGTCGACGTATTCCTGCTCTTCCTTCTCCGGATTGGTGTCGTCGAAACGCAGGTGGCAGACGCCGCCGTATTCCTTCGCCATCTCGAAATTGAGCCAGATGCTCTTGGCATGACCGATGTGCAGGTAGCCGTTGGGCTCCGGCGGAAACCGCATGCGGACCTTGGCCGGATCGGCCATTCCCTGAGAATGATGCTGCGCGTCGCCCGGCGAGCCACCCCACTTGCGTGTCGCGTAGGTGTTCTGCTCGAGATCGTTTTCGATGACGTGGCGTAGGAAATTGCCCACTTTTGGAGCGTTTTTATCGGCGGGGGAGGTCATCCGTTCATTCTAGGCGGCACCATTTCAGGGTTGCAGGGTTACGTCTGGCAACGAACTTCACCAAGCCGAGTGAACCTGATTAACACCTGACGCGTTCAATGCAGGCACAGGGCGCTTTCGCCCTTCAAACAGGAGCCACCATGACTCTCTCTCGTTCGACATTCTTCAAATGGGCCGCTGCCGGTGCAGTGGCTGCCGCTGCGCTGTTCGGCGCCGCAACTGCCAATGCACGCACCGACGTCGGCATCTCTCTCGGCTTCGCAGCGCCCGGCATCGCCGTGGGTGTGGGCGGACCGCAGTACTACGCGCCGGCGCCGCAGTATTACCAGCCACCGGCGCCTGTCTATTACCAGCCGCCGCCACCGCCGGTGTACTACCGCCCGGCGCCGATTTATTACGCGCCGCCGGCCCCGGTCTATTACGGTCCACCGCGCGGTTACTACCGGCCGGCGCCCGGCTACTACCGTGACGGCCGCGGCGGTTACGACCGCCATGACAGGCACGACAGGCACGATCGCCGCGACTGGCGCTGAGCGCCAGCGCCTCTGAGCCTCTGACGGTCACATCGCGCGGAACAGATGTGCGTAGAGGCGGCTGACCGGCACGGTTTCGCGGCGCCCGCGCAGGCTGATGTGCAGCTTGCCGAAATCGTCGCGACGTACCGAATCGACCGCGTCGCAACGCACCACGACCGCGCGGTGGACCTGCCAAAACATCTGCGGGTCCAGTTGGGGCAGCAATTGCTTCAGCGGCGTGCGGA
>JAQGMX010000482.1 GCA_028292145.1 Variovorax sp. | reverse complement strand
CTCGCCAAGTCGCATGCCGACGTGCCCAGCATCGCCGAACTCACGCTGACGCTGCGCGAACTCGCGCCGCGTGCGGCCCGCCACGGCACCTTCAATTTCATGCTGTCGAACGGCCAGGCGCTGTGGTCGCATGCATCGACGAACCTCTGGTACATCGAGCGGCAGCATCCGTTCATGCCGGCGCACTTGGCCGACGAGGACATGGCCGTTGATTTTGCGCAGCACACGACGCCGGAAGACAGGGTCGCCGTGATCGTGACCGCGCCGCTCACGACCGACGAGACCTGGACGCAGTTCGCACCGGGCGAACTGGCGGTGTTCGTGGACGGCTGCCGCCTCAGCTGAGCACTGGATGGCGGCGCACGGGTCGCGCCAAAACAACAGCTGGCGACTTTCAGGGCAAATCGAGAACCACACCGCAGCGCGGCAAAGATAATAACGGTTCTCATTTGTACTACTGCTCGCATTCGCGCGAAAAAACATGTCCTCCTTCGCCTTTCCACTTCGTCCGGTGACGATCGCAGTCGTGCTTGCGATGAACGCCATTGCCGCATTCGCCCAGACAGCCGCTGCGCCGGCCACGTTGTCGACCGTGACGGTCGAAGCCAGCGCCGATGCCTCGGCCGAAGGTCTTGCCAAACCGTTCGCGGGTGGTCAGGTGGCGCGCGGGGCGCGGGCGGGCATCCTCGGCACGCAGGACATGATGAATTCGCCGTTCTCGTCGACCAGCTACACCAACGAGCTGATTCAGAACCAGCAGGCGAAAAGCGTCGCCGACGTGCTGCAGAACGATCCGTCGGTTCGCGTTGCGCGCGGCTTCGGCAACTTTCAGGAGTCGTATTTCATTCGCGGCTTCATCGTGAATTCCGATGACATCGCCTACAACGGGCTCTACGGCCTGCTGCCGCGTCAGTACATCTCGTCGGAATTGTTCGAGCGCGTCGAAGTGTTGCGCGGCGCGAGCGCTTTCCTGAACGGCGCAGCGCCGACGGGCGGCGGCATCGGCGGCAACATCAACCTGTTGCCGAAACGGGCGGCCAACGAGCCGCTGACCCAGGTGACTGCCGGCATTTCCAGCGGTTCGCAGGCCTACATCGCGACCGACCTGTCGCGCCGGTTCGGGCCCGACCAGAGCACCGGCATCCGGTTGAACGCAGCGCACCGCGACGGCGGCACTGGTGTGGACGACGAGAAGGTGAAGCTTGACCTGCTCTCGGTCGGTCTCGACTGGCGCAGCCGCGACGCCCGCATTTCCGCCGACATCGGCCACCAGGAACACCGCCTCACGGGCACCCGGCCCAACGTGACGCCCGACTTTTCGCTCACCAGCATTCCGCGGGCGCCGGACAACCAGACCAACTATGCGCAGCCCTGGACGTATTCCAACGAGCGCGACACCTTCGGTTCGGTGCGCGGCGAATACGACATCGCGCCTGAAGTGACGGTCTGGGCTGCGGGCGGCGCGCGCAACAGCCGCGAAAGCAACCGCCTGGCCGGCTTCAACGTGACCGATGCGGCCACGGGTGCGGGCAACGTGTCGCGCTTCGATAACGAACGTGCAGACCAGGCACGCACCGCCGAACTTGGCGTTCGCGGCAAGGTTACGACCGGCAGCGTCGGGCATACGCTGGTGGCGTCCTACTCGTACTACGAACTGCAGGAAAAGAATGCCTATCGCTGGGACTTCTTCAATACCTTCGCAACCAATCTGTATAACCCGGTGAGTTACGCACTCCCGGCATTCACTACGGCAGCATTCGCCGGCAACGACCTCGGCAACCCGGCGTTGCTCAACAAGACCCGGCTCAACAGCGTGGCGGTGGGCGACACCCTTTCCTTCCTGGAAGACCGGGCGCAACTCACGCTGGGGCTGCGCCACCAGACTATCGCAACGACCGAGTACGCCTATTTCACCGGCGCGCAGACGAGCTACGACAAGAGCCGCACCAGCCCGATGGCGGGCTTCGTATTCAAGCTGCAGCCCCAGGTGTCGCTGTATGCGAACTACATCGAGGGACTGAGCAAGGGAGAGACCGCACCGGGGACGTCCACCACCGGTGCTGTGCTCAACGCCGGCTCGCAACTATCGCCGTACGTCTCCAAGCAGAAGGAAATCGGATTGAAGTACGACGGCGGCCGCCTTGGCGGCGGCGTGGCGTTCTTCTCTACTGACAAACCGCGCGCACTGGTCAACGGCGAAGGCTTCTACACGGCGCAAGGCAAGGATCGCCACCAGGGCATCGAGCTGACCGCGTTCGGCGAAGCGATGCGCGGGCTGCGCATCCTGGGCGGCATCACGCTGCTCGACGCGCAGCAGCGTGCGACGGGCGTTGCGGCAACCGACGGCAAGGACGTGATCGGCATTCCGAGCGTGCAGGCGAGCATCGGCCTCGACTGGGACGTTCCAGGTGTGCCGGGACTGTCTTTGAACGGCCGGGTAGTCGCCACGGGCAGTAGCTATGCCAATTCCACGAACACCCAGCGCGTCGCGGGCTGGAGCCGGCTGGACATCGGTGCGCGCTACCTGACCGAAGTGGCCGGCAAACTGGTCACGCTGCGCGCGCGCATCGACAACGTGGCCAA
>JAQGMX010000476.1 GCA_028292145.1 Variovorax sp. | reverse complement strand
GGATCGCTCACGCCCGGCGTGCCCGCATCGCTCACGTACGCGATGCGCTCGCCGTGCGACAGCCGCGCCACCACCGACTGCGCAGCCTCGGCCTCGTTGTGCTGATGCAGCGCCAGCAGTTGCGCATGCGGCCGGTCGATGCCGTATGCGCGCAGCATGCCCTGCGTATGTCGCGTGTCCTCGCAGGCGACCACGTCGACGATTTGCAGCACATGCAGCGCGCGCAAGGTGATGTCGGCCAGGTTGCCGATCGGCGTGGCCACGACGTACAGCGTCGCCTGCGGATAATGCTGCGCACCCGCGGCATCGCGCGCGGCCGACAGGGCGGCGCCAAACGTGGCAGGGGCGAGTGCATTCAATGGATTTCCTCCGGGACGACAAAACGACGGTATCGAGAACGACCAAGCAGCGCGGCGATGCGGCCGAGGACGCGGCGCTGGCGCATCTGGAGGCGGCGGGCCTGCAGCTGGTGACGCGCAATTATCGAACCCCGGGCCGCGGCGGCGGCGAAATCGACTTGGTGTTGCGCGATCCGCGCGACGACACGCTGGTCTTCGTCGAAGTGCGTCAGCGCACCGCCGGCACGCACGGCGGCGCGGGCGGCAGCATCACGGGCGCGAAGCAACGCCGAATCATCTTCGCGGCCCGCCACTATCTGATGGGGTTGCGGACCCTGCCGCCGTGCCGTTTCGACGTCGTGCTGGTCGAAGACGGCATCGAATGGCTGCAGGGCGCGTTCGACGCCGGGTGAGGCCATAGGGACGAGCGCCGCACGGTCGCGGTTATCATCGCCGACCATGCTCGAGCAACGGATTCAGCAGCACTTCATCGACAGTGCCGACCTCAACTACCAGGCGGGCCCGGCCCTCAGCAAACCCATATCCCAGGCCATGCAGGCGATGCTGGCCTGCGTCACCAGCGGCGGCAAGATATTGGCTTGCGGCTCGGGCGTCTCGGGTTTGCTGGCCGCGCAGTTCGCGGCCCAGTTCGTCAGCCGCTTCGAGCGCGAGCGCCCCGAACTCGCCGCCATCGCCCTGCCCGGCGACCCGACCGATCCCTCCGCCGACCGCTCCGACGCCATCGACCGCGACCGCTTCGCTCGCCAGGTGCGCGCGCTCGGCCAGGCCGGCGACGTGCTGCTGGTGTTGAGCGTCAGCGGTCAGGCCGCATCGGTGCTCGGCGCCATCGAGGCCGCGCACGAGCGCGACATGACGGTCATTGCCCTGCTCGCCGGCAACGGCGGATCGGCCGGCCGTGCGCTGCGCGAAACCGATGTCCAGGTCAACGTGCCGCACGAACGCGCCGCACGCATCCACGAAGTCCACCTCCTCACGCTGCACTGCCTGTGCGACGGGGTGGACGCCCAGTTACTTGGCGAACAGGAAGGTTCCACATGACAACGACTTCAATCCGACGTTTCACGCTGGCGATGACCGCCGTGGCCGCACTGTGCGGCACACTCACGGCCTGCGTTCCGCTGGTCGTGGCCGGTGCCGCCGGCAGCGCCGGTCTGGTCGCGAGCGACCGCCGCACCTCGGGTGCGCAGCTGGACGACCAGGGCATCGAACTGCGCGGCGCCGCCCGCATCCGCGAAATCGCCAACGATCAGATGTACGTGAGCCTCACCAGCTTCAACCGTCAGGTGCTGCTGACCGGCAGCGTCGGCAACGAGGCCGACAAGCGCCGCGCCGAAGAGGTGGTCCGCCGTGTCGACAACGTGCGGTCGGTCGTCAACGAACTGACCGTCGGTTTCTCGAGCTCGTTCACGCAGCGCTCCAACGACACCTTCATCACCGGCAAGGTCAAGGCTTCGCTGCTCGATGCCAAGGACATCTTCGCCAACTCGTTCAAGGTCGTGACCGAGCGCAACGTGGTCTACATCATGGGCCTCGCGACGCGACGCGAAACCGACCGCGCCACCGACATCGCGCGCGGCGTGCAGGGCGTGAACAAGGTGGTTCGGGTGGTCGAAGTGATCACCGAAGCCGAACTCGCCAGCCAGCAGCGCGAAACCCCGCCGCCGGCGTCCTCGGGATCGGTCGACACCGTCACGCCGTCGTCGTCATCCACGTCCAACGTGCCGTTGCCGCCGATGGCACCGCTGCCGTCCAGCGGCGGCGCCGTCGCGACGCCGATCCGCTGATCCGCTGATCCTTCTCTTTATTTGAGCCGGGTGATCAGGCTCGAGGTGTCCCAGCGGGCGCCGCCGGCCTGCTGCACGTCGGCGTAGAACTGATCGACCAGCGCGGTCATCGGCAGGCGCGCGCCGTTGCGGTTCGCCTCGCCCAGCACCAGGCCCAGGTCCTTGCGCATCCAGTCGACCGCGAAGCCGAAATCGAACTTGCCTTCGATCATGGTCTTGCCGCGGTTTTCCATCTGCCAGCTCTGCGCTGCGCCCTTGCTGATGACGCCGAGCACGGCCTCCATGTCGAGCCCCGCACGCTGACCGAAAGCCACCGCCTCGCTCAGCCCCTGCACCACGCCGGCGATGCAGATCTGGTTGACCATCTTGGCCAGCTGACCAGAGCCGCTTGCGCCGAGCAACGTGATCGCGCGCGAAAAAGCGGTTGCGGCGGGCTTGATGGCCTCGAAAGTTGCCGAATCGCCGCCGCACATCACCGTCAGCGCACCGTTCTGCGCGCCGGCCTGTCCGCCGGACACCGGTGCATCGATGAACTGCAGCCCGTGTTCGACGGCGAGCGCCGCCAGTTCGCGGGCTACGTCGGCCGATGCGGTCGTGTGGTCGACGAAGACGGTGGCCTTCGCCATACCGGCAAAGGCGCCTTCGTCGCCGAGCACCACCGAGCGCAGATCGTCGTCGTTGCCGACGCAGCAGAAGACGATCTCGGCGCCGGCTGCCGCTTCGCGCGGCGTGGCGGCGCTTTTGCCTCCGAATTCGGCGGCCCAGGCCTCGGCCTTGGCCGGCGAGCGGTTGTAGACCGTCACGCTATGGCCGGCTTTCGCCAGATGGCCCGCCATGGGGAAACCCATCACGCCGAGGCCGAGGAAGGCCACCTTGCGGGAGGGAACGGAGTCGTATGTTTTGGGGTTGATGCTGGTCATGTGCGCAGCTTAAACGAGGCTTTGCGTGAAATGCGTCACAGCGGCGGCAACGGACGTGAAGGCTTCCGCTCGCGGCGGGGACGCGACCTGGCGCTCGGCTCGCGTTCCGTTCCGCCTTCCTTGCCGAACGCCATGCCGGCCTTGACGTCGCCGACCGGCGCTTCCCCTCCCGCCGCCTTTTCGAGCTGCTCGACCATCCGCGCGATGCGGTCGGCCACGCTCTCGTTGCTGAGCTGTTCGCGAAAGCGCTCGACCATCAGCGGGAAAGCGAAAGGCGTCGGCCGCGCGATGGTGTTGATCACCAGTCGCTGTGCGTTCATGCGCTGCAGGCTGGCGCGCAGCCGGCCGATTTCCAGCTCTTGCGCCAGCAATTCCTGTTCGGCCTGCAGCAGCAGCTTGTTCCCCGGGTCGTATTTTCGGAATACCTCCCAGAACAGTGACGACGACGCCTGCAACTGCTTGTTGCTGCGCTTCTCGCCCGGAAAGCCCTGCGATATCAGCCCCGACACGCGCGCGATCTCCCGAAATCGCCGCCGCGCGAGCTCGGTGGCATTGAGGCTTTCGAGCACCTCGTGCAGCAGCGCGACGCGCTCGCCTTCTTCCTGCGTGCCGTGTGACATCGCATCGAGCGATTCCGCGTCGTGGCCGGGCCGCAACACTTCAGGCAGAAGCTTCGGCCAGTCGACTTCGGTCGCGCTCAGCAGCTCGAAGCCGTAGTCGTTCACCGCGATCGAGAACGTCCGCGGTGCGTGCTGCGCGACGCGCCATGCCAGCAGGTTGGCGAGCCCCAGATGCACGTGCCGGCCGCCGAACGGATAGAGAAACAGATGCCAGCCCTCGCGCGTCTTAAGCACTTCGGCGAGCAGCGTCTGCGGTGTCGGCAGCGACGACCACTGCTGCTGGATTTCGAGCAGCGGCCGCACGCAACGCAATTCGGGCGTGTCGTAGCGGCCTTCTTCGGCCAGCGCCAGCTGCTGCACGAACGCGGCGGCCAGCGTCGCGGACATCGGGAGCTTGCTGCCGCCCCAGCGCGCGATGGCCGGGCGCTTGCCGCTGGCGCGCCGCACCCAGGCAGTCATCTCGCGGATCCGGATCAGTTCGAGCGGCCGGCCGCCGAACAGGAAGCAGTCGCCGGGCTTCATCCGCGCCACAAAACTCTCCTCGACCGTCCCGATCCTCGCGCCGCCGAGGTACTGCACCGACATGCTCGCATCGCTCACGATGGTGCCAATGTTCATGCGGTGGCGGCGCGCAAGCCGCGCATCCGGCACGCGCCAGACACCTCCGGCATCGGGCACCGCGCGCTGGAAATCCGGATACGCCGACAGCGACTGTCCGCCCTGGCGCACGAAAGCCAGGCACCAGTCCCAGCTGTCCTGGGTCAGTTGGGCGAAGGCGGCCGTGGTGCGCACCTCGTCGTACAGCGCATCGGGTGTGAAACCGCCGCCGAGCGCGACCGTCACCAGATGCTGCACCAGCACGTCGAGCGGCTGCTCCGGCGTCGAGCGCGCCTCGATGTGCCCGGCCCTGACCGCCGCCCGCGCCGCCGCGCCTTCGACCATCTCGATGCTGTGCGTGGGCACCAGCGTGAGCCGCGACGGCCGCCCCGGCGCATGGCCCGACCGGCCGGCCCGCTGCAGCAAGCGCGCCACGCCCTTGGGCGAACCGATCTGCAGCACGCGCTCGACCGGCAGGAAATCGACGCCCAGGTCCAGGCTCGACGTGCAGACCACAGCCTTCAATTCGCCGCTCTTGAGCCCCGCCTCGACCCACTCGCGCACGGCGCGGTCGAGCGAGCCGTGGTGCAGCGCGATCACACCCGCCCACTCCGGCTTCGCTTCGAGGATCGCGTGGTACCAGATCTCGGCCTGCGAACGCGTGTTGGTGAAGACCAGCGTGGTCGGGCTCGACGCGATCTCGGCGACGACCTGCGGCAGCATCGTCAGGCCCAGGTGGCCGGCCCAGGGAAAGCGCTCCGCGCGACCGGGCAACAACGAATCGATCACCAGTTCCTTCGGCACCTCGCCCTGCACCATCGTCCCGTCGCCGTGGCCCAGCAGCGTGCGCATCGCCTCGTCGAGATTGCCGAGCGTGGCGGACATGCCCCAGACGCACAGCGCCGGATTCCACTTCCTCAGACGCGCCAGCGCCAGCTGCACCTGCACGCCGCGCTTGTTGCCGAGCAGCTCGTGCCATTCGTCGACGACGACCATCCTGACCGTGCCGAGCACGTCGCTCGCGTCGGCGCGCGCCAGCATGACGGAGAGGCTTTCCGGGGTGGTGACGAGCACGGTCGGCAGGCGGGTGTTCTGCGCGCTGCGCTCGCCGGAG
>JAQGMX010000469.1 GCA_028292145.1 Variovorax sp. | reverse complement strand
AGCACGCTGTCGCCGTGGATCGTGACGATGGAAGCGCTGGCGCCGTTCCGCAGCGCCTTCGAGCGCCCGGCCGGCGATCCGCAGCCGCTGCCGTACCTCGATTCGCCGGCCAACCGCGCGCAGGGCGCGATCGACATCACGCTCGAAGTCTGGCTGCGGACCGCGAAGATGCGCGATGCCGGCGAGCCTGCGGTGCGCCTGACGCGAGGCAATTACGCACAGGCTGCGTACTGGACGGCCGCGCAACTGGTCGCGCACCACACGGTCAACGGCTGCAACCTGCAGCCGGGCGACATGTTCGGCTCGGGCACGCTGTCGGGCACCGAGCCCGATCAGGCCGGTTCGCTGCTGGAACTGTCGCTGGGCGGCAAGCAGGCGATCTCGCTGCCGAACGGCGAAAAGCGCACGTTCCTGGAAGACGGCGACACGCTGACCCTGCGCGGCTTCTGCGAGCGCGACGGCGCGGCGCGCATCGGCCTGGGCGAGGTGACGGGTACCGTGCTGCCGGCCTGAAAGCCTGAAAGCCTGAAAGCCGAATTCGCGCGGTGGCTTCGTCCGACACGCCGCGCGGCGCCGGCTGCCGAGAATCCGGGCGTTCCATCTACTGCGGCAATGCGCCGCCCGCCCCATGTCAGCCCCGACGCCGCCCAAGAGACTGAAAAGGCGCGCACCCACACTCTCCCTCGCCGCCTGGCGCCAGTTCGTCGATGTCGCCAAACCGTACTGGAAGGGCGACCAGAAAAAGACCGCCTGGACGCTGATCGCGTTGCTTGTCGTGCTGATGCTCTGCGAGACGCAGCTCGCGGTCATGCTCAACGAGAAGACCGGGGAGATGACGTCGGCGCTCGCCGCGCAGGAGGCCGACCGTTTCTGGAGCGCCGTGCGTGCCAGCCTGATCGTGCTGGCCATCGCGGTACCGGTCTACGCCTTCTATTACTACATGCGGGATGCGTTCTCCAACGGCTGGCGCCGCTGGCTGACCGCGCGCTTCCTCGACGGCTACCTCGGCAGCCGCCGCTACTACGAGCTCAACACCGCCGGCGACATCGACAACCCCGACCAGCGCATCAGCGAAGACATCAACAGTTTCACCGGCCGCTCGATCAACTTTCTGTTGATCTTTATCGGCTCGATGATGCAGCTGGTCGCGTTCAGCGCGGTGCTCTGGTCGATTTCGCATGTGCTGGTCGGCTTCCTGGCGCTTTACGCCGTTGTCGGCACGGTCGGAGCGCTGTTCATCTTCGGCGCGCCGCTGATCCGGCTCAACTTCTGGCAGCTGCGGCGCGAGGCGGACTTCCGCTTTGGGCTGATCCGGCTGCGCGAGAACGCGGAATCGATCGCTTTCTATCGCGGCGAAACGCAGGAGCGCGCCGAAATCGACGTTCGCTTCGGCGCGGTTTACGCGAATTACGCGCGGCTGATCAAGAAGCAGCGCTCGCTTAACCTGTTCCAGCGTGCCTTCAGCCAGCTGACGCTGGTGGTGCCGAGCATCATTTTGGCGAACGACGTGCTCGAAGGGCGGCTCGAAGTCGGTCGGGCGGTGCAGGCGGCGGGTGCTTTCGTGGCCGTGCTGGGCGCGGTGTCGCTGATCGTCGACAACTTCGAAAGCCTGAGCCGCTTCGTCGCGGGCATCGACCGGCTGCACACGCTGTCGATGCGGGTGTTCAAGGGCGGTATCCCGGGTGACGAGCCTGCCAGCACACCGGCGTCGACGCCTGGCGTCACCACGGCTGCAGTTGTTGCGGCTGCTTCGGTGAAGTCGTCGAAAAGCGCGCACCCGACGCATCCGATATCGGCTGCCCGCCGTGCGCGCATGGAGAGAGCCGCCGAGCGCCGGGCGAAGCGTCCGCGACCCCAGCGCCCGGCCGGGCTCGCCGATGCGTCCGATCCGGTGGCGGGGCCGATGTCGGCCGAGCAGAAGAGTGCTGCGGCTGCCGCGCTTGCCGCCGCATCCACGTTACCGGCCGAGGCACAGACGCAGATCCATGCCGAAGTCGGCGACCGACTGGTGCTCGACGACGTCACGCTGTACACGCCGCAGTTCGGACGGCTGTTGGTGAAGGATCTGAGCCTGGAGTTGGCGCCGGGCGATGGTTTGCTCATCACCGGGCCGAGCGGCTGCGGCAAGAGCTCGCTGCTGCGCGCGATGGCCGGACTCTGGCGCACCGGCAGCGGCGCGGTGCGGCATCCGCCGCTCGACGAGATGTTCTTCTTGCCGCAACGGCCCTACATGCAGGTCGGATCGCTGCGCAGTCAGCTGCTCTATCCGGGCACGCCGGAGGGCGGCGAGAAGGTCGACGATGCGCGGTTGAAGGAAATCCTCGATGAGGTGCAGCTGTCCGAATTGGTCGGCCGCGTCGGCAGCCTGGATTCCCAGCAGGACTGGGAGAAGCTGCTGTCGATGGGCGAGCAGCAGCGCCTTGCGTTCGCGCGGGTGCTGGTGCGGATGCCCAAGCTGGTGATCCTCGACGAAGCGACCAGCGCGCTGGACAGCCGCAACGAGGCCAAGCTCTACCGGCGTCTGCAGGCGGCAGGCGTGACGGTGATCAGCATCGCGCACCGGCCGGCCGTGTTGCGCTATCACACGCATGTGCTGCATCTGAGCGGCGGCGGCGTGTGGGCGCTGGCGCGCGCTGCGGACTACAGATTCGACAACGATGCGGACGAGGAGGCCGACAAGTCAGGAAGAGCTGAAAAAGGGCTTATCGCGCTGTCGCCGGCCATACCGATCATTGCGGCGGCTTGACGGCAGTCACCGTAATGGTGCCTTTGCCGCCGCAGCCGGCACATGGCTTGCCGACATCGTCGTGACCGACGCCGTCGCATTGAGGGCACGGCACCTTTTCTCCGTCGGGATGGCCTGCGGGCAGCCGGTCCGCAGCGGCGGGAGATGCCGAGGTGTCGACTGCGGCGCCGGGATCCTCCTCGCCGGCGGCGGATTCCTTGGGTGTGCTGGTGGGGTGAGAAGAAGAGGGTTTGGACATGGTTGGACCTGAACGGAAGGAACTGAAAGGCGATCGTGTCATTGCGGACACGATCGGCGAACTGCTGTCGGCGCGGGCGGCTTCGTCATCGATCTGCCCGTCGGAGGTGGCGCGAGCGCTGGAGCCTGAAGAAAAAGCCTGGCGCGCGCTGATGCCGAATATTCGGAGAGTTGCGGCAAAGCTGGCATCGGAAGGCAAACTGCTGGTCACGCGCGGCAATGACATCGTCGATGCGACGTCGGAAGGCGGTCCGATCCGGCTGCGTCAACCCCGGGTTGGGCCGTCGAGCAACTGAAGCGTCATCGGATCGCGCCGGCCCTCATAAAAGCGGTCGAGCACGGCGGCGAAGACGGTCGATTCGGGCCAGGCGCGTTCGAACAAGGTCATCGACGAGCACAGCTTTAAATCGTCGGGCGAACCGAAGATCTGATTGGCCGTGCGGCCGCTGGTTGCCAGCACCGCATTCGCACATTCCTCCAACCGCGGACCGAGTAGCGGATGCAGCGCATAGGCCCGCGCTTCAGCCGCATCTGCGAGACCGTACAGCCTCGCCGTCTCGCTTCGCCCGAGCTGCACCAGCTGCGGAAAAACGAACCACATCCAGTGGCTCGTCTTCCGGCCTGCGCGCAACTCAGCAAGCACGGCGCCGTAGCACAGCGCTTGTGCCACCAC
The DNA here is from genome assembly GCA_028292145.1 of Variovorax sp. GTDB lineage: Bacteria > Pseudomonadota > Gammaproteobacteria > Burkholderiales > Burkholderiaceae_C > Variovorax. The sequence continues at coordinate 7,668 of JAQGMX010000469.1, read as the reverse complement.
GAAGCGTTCGAGCCCGTCGGCGCCGGACTTGATGCTCAACTGCGCTCGCGTGCCGCGTTGCGGAGGTCGCGGATCTGGTCGTGATTGCGCTGCGCGCCGTCGGCCTGCTGCTGCACCACTTCGCGCACGTCGGCCGGCAGACTCTGCTTAAGCGCCTTGCGGTAGCGCGCGATGGCGGTGTCTTCGCCACGCTCGCAGGATTCGAGAATCGACAGCTCGCTGTCGGCGCCGACCGTTCCCTTGACCTGCACCCAGCCGCGATGCAGCGCGCCGGCCGTGGTGCCACCCGAAGCGGGTTCGCCGCCGTATTTGCGGATCAGCGGGACCAGCTCGTCGGCCGCCTTGCGGCAACCGTCGGCGCGGCTCGCGAACAGTTGCTTGGCGTTCGCGGTTTCGACCTGCTCCGCGCAGGTGCGGAAACCGTATTCGCCGTCGCGGGCGTTCTCGAGCAAATCGTTGAGCACGTCGACGACATCGCTGTCGGAGAGGTCTTCCTGGCTCACGATGTCGCTACCGTTGGCCTGCTTACCGTAGTAGGTTTCGTCCGCGCGGTCCCATGCGGCACGGGTGGCCGGACGCGCGTCGGACCAGTCGAGCGTCGAGCTTCCGCGACGGGTTTCCCATTCGGTGGCCAGCGACGGCTCCACCGTGTCGAAATCGGCGCCGCGCGAGCGACCCGACCAGCCCATTTCGTAGGCCGGACCGTAGTCGTCGTACGAGCGGCCCGCGTCGACGTACGTTTCCTTGTCGTAGTTCTCTCGCCAGTAGGCTTCTTCCGTCGTCGGATTCACGCCTTCGGCCGCCGCCTTGCCGCCGAGGCCGCCCACGACTGCGCCAGCAACCAGGCCGACCACGGTGCCCACCGGACCTGCAAACGAACCTGCAGCCGCGCCGGCGAGCGCACCGCCCGTGGCACCGAGGCCTGTACCGACCGGGTGTGCGCCAGGTGCGCCCGTGATGGGATCGCGGTTGGGTTCGCCGTTACCGAGTTTTCCGTCGTCTGTCGCCATGAATGTCTCCTGAGGTTGACTGAAAGAGCATTCAATCTCGGTGCGGCGGAAGCGCCTGCTTGTCGTCGTGGTGTCAGATTCGGCGTAGGTCTGTGTCGCACCGCACCCTACAAGCGCGGATTGGAAGATTGGCTAGGTTCGAGTTTTCAAAGGACATTTATGACTGACACCAACGCATCTTCATCGCCCTCCGACGGCATCGTTCCCGACCGTATCGATACCGGGTCCAGTGCCTCTGTCAGCGAATGGGCCAAGAAGCTCCAGGTGACCGACATGCAGGTGACCGATGCCGTGGCCGAAGTCGGCGATCTCGCGACCGATGTCGAAATGCATTTGAAGGGTTCACGCAGCACGACCAACAGCGAACGCGTCGACGAGGTGGGCGACAAGGCATCATGAAGATTGCCTGTCTGGCGTGGGGCTCGCTTCTCTGGAAAACCGGACCTCTGCGTCTGGCTTCCAGCTGGAAGGACGACGGTCCGCGCCTGCCAATCGAATTCGCCCGTGTCGGCGACAAGGGCGAGTTGTCGACCGTCGTCTGGGAAGGCTGCGCGCCCCAGAGAACCTGGTGGGCGTTAGTCGATACGCACGATCTCGCAACCGCGCGGGAAATGCTTCGGCAGCGTGAGGAAATCGACGCCGAACGACCCGAATGGCTCGGCAGCCTGCCGTCGGAACTGATTTATCCGTGCGCCGACATCATCGATCGATGGCTGCGGGAGCAGAAGCTCGACGCGGTCGTCTGGACGGCGTTGCCCGCGAGGCACCTTGGCGAAGAAGGCAGGCCGCCGACGGTCGACGAGGCGGTTCTGTACCTCGACCAATTGCAGGGCGAAGTTCGCACGCACGCTGAAAACTATGTGCGGCAGATCCCTTCGTCCCTGGCAACCCACCATCGCAAGGCCATTGAGACCCGGCTTGGGTGGATGCCTTACCGCGTCTGGTAGCCAGCCCGGGGAAGCGGGCTTTCGGGTTCAGCCCGCCAGGCTTGTGCCTGCTGCACGGCTGGCCGTCAGATGCGCGCGTGCACGTTCGGCCAGCGCCATTTCGCCGGGCGTCTCCGGCGTGAACGAATCCACCGGCAGCGGCTGACCATGTGAATCCAATGCCACGAAAACGATCAGGCATTCGGTTGTCTTGCGCATTCCACCCCCCTTCAGGTCACCGCTGCGCACCTCGACCGAGATGTTCATGCTCGTCTTGCCGGTATAGGCCAGCCGCGCCTCGACTTCGACCATGTCGCCGATACCGATCGGGCTGTGAAAGCGGATGCTGCCGATGAAGACCGTCACGCAATAGCGCCGCGACCAGCTCGTTGCGCAGGCGTAGCCCGCCTCGTCGATCCATTTCATGACGGTGCCGCCATGCACCTTGCCGCCGAAATTGACCGTGCTGGGTTCGGCAAGGAAGCGAAGGGTGATGGACGACATGATGGGCTCGCAGGTAGTTTTAGGAATTATCCGGATAATTCTCCAGCCGGGAGACATGTCGCGGCGATCAGAAAAACCAAGGATGCTCAGATGAGTGTGATTACGACGATCGAAGACCTCCGCGTACGGGCCGAAAAACGTGTGCCGCGCATGTTCTACGACTACGCCGATTCCGGTTCGTGGACAGAGGGAACCTACCGCGCCAACACCGACGATTTCAAGAAGATCAAGCTGCGCCAGCGGGTGGCCGTGAATATGGAGGGCCGCAGCACCGCGGCCGCGATGGTCGGCCAGATGGCGAAGATGCCGGTCGCCATCGCGCCGGTCGGGCTCACCGGGATGCAGCATGCCGATGGTGAGATCCACGCCGCGCGCGCCGCCGAAAAGTTCGGCATTCCGTTCACGCTGTCGACCATGAGCATCTGCTCGATCGAAGACATTGCCGCCAGCACCACCGCGCCGTTCTGGTTCCAGCTCTACATGATGCGCGACCGCGATGCGATGACGCGGATGATCGAACGCGCCCGCATCGCCCGCTGCAGCGCACTGGTGCTGACGCTCGATCTGCAGGTGATCGGCCAGCGCCACAAGGATTTGAAGAACGGCCTCACCGCGCCGCCAAAGCCGACGCTCGCCAACATGATCAATCTGGCGACCAAGCCGCGCTGGTGCCTCGGCATGCTGGGCACCAAGCGCCGTACGTTCGGCAACCTGGTCGGCCATGTGAAGGGCGTGAGCGACATGAATTCGCTTTCGGCCTGGACCAACGAGCAGTTCGACCCGACGCTTTCCTGGGCCGACGTCGAATGGGTCAAGAAGCAATGGGGCGGCAAACTGATCCTGAAGGGCATCATGGTTGCCGAAGACGCGCAGCTGGCTGTCGATTCGGGCGCCGACGCGATCGTGGTGAGCAACCACGGCGGCCGCCAGCTCGACGGCGCTCCTTCAAGCATCGAAGCGCTGCCGCCGATCGTCGATGCCGTCGGCAGCAAGACCGAAGTCTGGATGGATGGCGGCATCCGCAGCGGCCAGGACGTGTTGAAGGCCTGGGCGATGGGCGCACGCGGCACGATGATCGGCCGCGCGATGGCCTACGGGCTGGGCGCGATGGGCGAGGCGGGCGTAACGAAGGCGCTGCAGCTCATCCACAAGGAGCTGGATGTGACAATGGCCTTCTGCGGGCACACGGACATCCGGACAGTTGACAAGAGCATCCTGCTGCCGGGGACTTATCCGGTGTGATTCAGGCCGGAACGGCCTCTTCCATCACGCTGGCCAGAATCTCGTAGGACCGCAGTCGCGCCGCATGGTCGAAGACCTGCGACGTGACCATCAGCTCATCGGCACCCGTCTTCGCGATGAACGCGGCCACGTCCTCCCGCACCGTCTCCGGCGTACCGACAGCCGAGCATGACAGCACCGAATCCAGCAGCGCACGTTCCTGCGGACCGGCTTTTTCGCGATAACCCTCGACCGGCGGCGGCAGGCGACCGGGTCGTCCACTGCGCAGATTCACGAAAGCCTGCTGCCATGAACTGGCGCGGAACTGCGCTTCGGCATCCGTGTCGGCAGCGAACACGTTGAAGCCCAGCATTACGTACGGCTTTGCAAGTTGCGCCGACGGCTTGAAGGTCTCGCGGTAGATCTGGATCGCCTGCATCATCTGCTGCGGCGCGAAATGCGATGCGAACGCGTACGGCAGTCCCAGATGCGCCGCAAGCTGCGCGCCGAAGGTGCTGGAGCCGAGGATCCAGATCGGCACTTCGAGCCCGCGACCCGGCACCGCCATCACCGGCTGGCGCGGCGTCTTGCTCATGAAATCCATCAACTCGATCACGTCTTGCGGAAAACGGTCGGAATCGGACTGAAGATCTCGACGCAGCGCCTGTGCGGTGCGCTGGTCGGAGCCGGGTGCGCGGCCGAGTCCGAGATCGACGCGACCGGGGTAGAGCGATTCGAGCGTGCCGAACTGCTCGGCAATCACCAGCGGCGAATGATTCGGCAGCATCACGCCGCCGGCGCCGATGCGAATGGTCGACGTGCCGGCGCCGATGTAGGCCAGCAGCACGGCGGTCGCCGCGCTGGCGATGCCGGGCATGCCGTGGTGCTCGGCCAGCCAGTAGCGCTGGTAGCCGAGCGCTTCGCCGTGCTGGGCGAGCGACAGTGAGTTGCGGAACGAGTCTGCCGGCGTACCGCCTTCGCAGACGGGGGACAGGTCGAGGATCGAAAGCTTGGTCATGCAGCCATCATCCGCCTGATCGAAAACGCGCGTTGCAGCGGGGTTTTCACCTTTGTGTCTTCATTCTTTCATTTCTTCATTCCTTGACCGAGCCGGTCATCCCCGACACGTAGTACTCGACGAAGAACGAATAGATGAACGCCACCGGCAGCGAGCCCAGCAACGCGCCGGCCATCAGCGGCCCCCACTGGTAGACGTCGCCCTGCACCAGTTCGGTGACCACGCCGACCGGCAGCGTTTTCACCTCCGACGACGAAATGAAGGTCAGCGCGTAGATGAATTCGTTCCACGACAGCGTGAAGGCGAAGATGCCGGCCGAGATCAGCCCCGGTACCGCCAGCGGCAGAACGATCTTGACGAGGATCTGCAGCCGGTTGGCGCCGTCGATCAGCGCGCACTCCTCCAGCTCGGCCGGAATCGAGCGAAAGTAGCCCATCAGCAGCCAAGTGCAGAACGGGATCAGGAAGGTCGGGTAGGTAAGGATCAGCGCCCAGCGCGTGTCGAACAACCCGAGGTTGAACACCACGTTGGCCAGCGGAATGAACAGGATCGACGGCGGCACCAGGTAGGCGAGGAAGATTGACAGCCCGACATGCTTGGAGCCGGTGAAGCGCAGCCGCTCGATCGCATAGGCCGCCAGCACCGAGACCACCAGCGACACGACCGTCGACACCACCGACACCAGCACCGTGTTCCACAGCCACTGCGGGTACGCGGTCTCGAACAGCAGCTTGTGGAAGTGCGACAGCGTCGGCGCGATGACCCAGAACGGATTGCCATCGCGCGAGAGCAGCTCGGCTTCGGGCTTCACCGACGTGATCGCCATCCAGTAGAACGGGAACAGCAGCACGATCAGGAAGACCAGCAGCGGCAGATATACCGTCACGACCTTGCGCGGCAGCGTATCCAGGAAGCTCATGCCGACGGTGTCGACCTGCGCGTTGGGGTTCTTGCTCATTTGTCGCTCCCGCCTTGTTGCCAGGCGCGGCGTTGCAGCCCGAAGAAACTGAACATCACGCAGGCCAGCAGGAAGGGCACCATCGCGATGGCGATGGCGGCGCCTTCGCCGAGCGCGCCGCCGGAGATCGCCCGCTGGAACGACAACGTCGCCATGAGGTGCGTCGCATTCAGCGGACCGCCGCGTGTGATGACGTAGATCAGCTGGAAGTCGGTGAACGTGAACAGTACCGAGAACGTCATCACCACCGCGATGATCGGCGTCAGCAGCGGCATGGTGACGTGGCGGAACTGCTGCCACGGCGTCGCGCCGTCGATGGCCGACGCTTCGTAATACGAGGGCGAGATGGTCTGCAGACCGGCCAGCAGCGTGATCGCCACGAAGGGCACGCCGCGCCACACGTTGGCGATGATCACCGCGATGCGCGCGTTCCACGGACTGCCGAGGAAGTCGATGTAGGTGTCGATCCAGCCCATCTTCACCAGCGCCCAGCTGATGATCGAGAACTGCGAGTCGTAGATCCACCAGAAGGCGATCGCCGAGAGTGCCGTCGGCACGATGTACGGCAGCAGGATGACGGCACGGAAGAAGGTCTTGAAGCGGATGTTCTTGTTCAGCAGGATGGCCAGCCAGAGCCCGAGGAAGAACTTGAAGACGCTTGCCACCGCCGTGTAGAAAAGCGTGTTGAAGAGCGCCAGGCGCGTGACCGAGTCGCCCCAAAGGTACTCGTAATTCTCCAGGCCGATCCACTGGCCCGGACGGCCCACCTTGGCATCGGTGAAGCCGAGCCAGGTGCCCAGGCCGAGCGGGTAGGTGAGAAACAGCAGCAGCAACACGGCTGCCGGCAGCATGAACATGAAGCCCAGCGCATTGCGGCTGTTCTGGAGCCTTGCGAACACCGTGCAGTCCTTAAAGCTTGTAGTAACGCTCGGCGCGCTTCTGGGCGCGTTCGGCGGCTTCCTTCGGCGTCTTCGATCCGCTGGCGGCCTCGGCCACCATGTTCGGGATGATGAAGTCCGCCGCAGCACCGGCCGATGCATACCCGAGCTTGCCGTCGTAGCCGCCGGGGCGCAGGTTCTTGACCGAATCGCGGTAGGGCATGTTCTTCGGGTCCGACGTCCAGATCGAGCTGCCTTCGTAGAAGCGCAGCGGCTGTGCGACGTAGCCGCCGCCGCCCTGCAGCCAGGGATCGAACTGTTCCTTTTCCATCATGAAGCGCAGGAATTCCTTTGCCGCCTGCGGGTACTTGGTGTACTTCATGACCATCTGGTTGAAGAACAGGTGCGACTCCGTCGGCACGCCGACCGGGCCGATCGGGAACACCGAGTGGTTGATGTCGGCCGCGATTTCCTTGATCTTCGGGTCGGCCGAATTCTTGGCCGTGTAGTAGACCGAGATGCCGTTGTTGGTCACGCTGATCTGGCTGTCGAGGAAGGCCTTGTTGTTGTTCGGGTCCAGCCATGACAGCGTGCCCGGAATGAAGTTCGCGTACAGCTCCTTGCCGTATTCCAGCGCCTTGATGGTCTCCGGGCTGTCGATGACGACCTTGTTGGATTTGTCGACCAGCTTGCCGCCGTGCGACCACACCAGCCAGTTGCACCAGGTGCTGTCGCCGGTGGCATTGCCAAGCGCCATGCCGCCGGGCGTGCCCTTGGCCTTGAGCGCCTGGTAGAGCTTGAGGAAGCCGTCGGTGGTTTTCGGGAAAGTGTCGAAGCCGGCGGCCTTCACCATGCTTTCGCGGTAGACGATCAGCGAGCCCGAAGCACCCAGCGGCAGGCCGATCCACTTTTTGCCGTCCGGGCGCATGAAGGCCTCGCCGGCGGGATACCAGCCGCCGTATTTCTTGCCGAGGTATTCGGCCAGATCGGTCACGTCGAGCAGCTTGTCGGGGTAGAGATTGGCATCGTCGTTGGTCGACAGGATGATGTCGGGGCCGGCGCCGGTGTTGGCCGCGACCGCCGCCTTGGGGCGCACGTCTTCCCATCCCTCGTTGTCGACGCGCACCTCGATGCCCGTCGTCTCGGTGAAGCG
>JAQGMX010000240.1 GCA_028292145.1 Variovorax sp. | reverse complement strand
GCGTTTCGATCCAGGCCTGCGCTTTTTCGGCCTGGCAGGCAGCGGCATGATCGGCGCCGCCGAACGCGCGGGGCTGACGCCGGTCGAGGAAGTGTTCGCCGACCGCGGCTACATGCCCGACGGCAGCTTGGTGCCGCGCAGCCAGCCGAATGCGCTGATCGTCGACGAAGAGCAATCGCTGGCGCAGACGCTGTCGCTGGTGCGCGACCACCAGGTGACGGCCGTCGACGGCAGCATCGTCTCGGTGAACGCCCAGAGCGTTTGCCTGCATGGCGACGGCGCCCATGCGCTAGCTTTCGCGCGCCGCATCCGCGAGACGCTTGAGCGCGAAGGCATTGCGATCATGGCGACCGGCGCCTAACGCTTCAGGGCGTCGAGACGAACCAGCCAGTCGACCAGCGCTGCGTTCACCAGCGCCGGCTTTTCCATCGTCAGCATGTGGCCGCATTGCGGCAGGAAATGCAGTTCGGCCTGCGGCATGAGATCGGCAATCTCCTGCGAACAGTCGGGCGCCGTCAGCCGGTCGCCGTCGCCGCACAGCACCAGCACCGGACAGCGCAGCGAAGGCAGATGCTTGCGCGCATCGGGCCGGTGCATGACGGCGCGGTTCTGGCGTATCAACTGCTCGACACCGCCGTCCAGCACCAGCTCGACATAGCGCCGCAGCAGCGCCTTGTCGGATGCCTGCGCGGGATGGAATGCGAAGTTGGCATTGAATTCGATCAGCTCGCGCGCGTCGCCGCGTTCGAACATGCCGATCGCCGATTCGCGCAGCCGGAACATGTCCGGCGTTTCCGGCCGCGGATTGGTGCCGAACAGGCCGAGCCCGACGATGCGTTCCGGCGCTTGCCGCGCGGCTTCCATCGCGACCATGCCGCCCATTGATGCGCCGCAGAGGATCAGCGGCCCGTCGTGTTCGGCCAGCACGGCGGTCGCCATCGCTTCGACGCGCTCGTGGCGGGTGTGGGCGTCGCTGACGGACGTTTTCAGGGGAAACGGAAGGTCGGACACTGCCGCGAGTTGCAATTGCCAGATGCGTGCGTCGCAGGCGAGACCGGGCAGGAAGACGAGTTGGGGCGTTGAAGGCATATTTACATTTTCAGCGAGGACAATCGCATCGCATGTCCACATCGAACGCCAACGCCACAGAAATCATCCTCGTCCGGCACGGCGAGACCGCCTGGAACCGCGAACTGCGCTTCCAGGGCCACGTCGACATTCCGCTCAACGATGCCGGTCACGAGCAGGCACGCCGGGTCGGCCTGCGGCTGGCCGGCGAGGCGGTCGACCACGCGTTCAGCAGCGATCTGATGCGCGCGCAGCAGACCGCCGCGCCAGCGGCGCAGCAGCTCGGGCTGAAGGTGGTGACGCAGGCGGGTCTGCGCGAGCAGCACTTCGGCGTTGTCGAGGGATTGCGGGCCGAGGACATCCGGCAGCTGCATCCGCGCGCCTGGGAAGACTGGCTGGCGTTCCGGGAAGACCATGCGATGCCTGAAGGCGAGTCGGCGCGGCAGTTTCACACCCGCGTGATCAACGCGCTGGGCGCCATCGCGGCGACGCATGCCGGGAAGAATCTGCTGGTCGTCACGCACGGCGGCGTGCTCGACATGGTGTGGCGCACCGCGCACGGCATGAGCCTGAACGGCCCGCGCCAGAGCGACATTCCGAATGCGGGCATCAACCGCATCCGGCTGGCCGATCCGCAGAAGCCGACGGAGATCGAGATCCTCTATTGGGCCGACACGCGCCATCTGGCCGATCTGCCGCCGCAGCCGGTGTACGACCAGCGGCGGCATCTCAAGAAAGATTAAGAATCAGAGTGCCGCGGTGACGATGATTTCCACCCGCAGATCCGGCGCCGCCAGCTTGGCTTCGCAGGTGGCGCGCGTCGGCATCGCGTCTTTCGGAACCCAGGCGGCCCAGGCGGCGTTCAGGCCGGCGAAGTCGCGGTCGATGTCCTGCAGCCAGATCTGCACCGACAGCAGTCGATTCTTGTTCGTGCCGACGCTCTCCAGATAACCGTCGATCTTGGCCAGGATGTCGGCGGTCTGGGCTTGCGCATCGCCGCTGCGGTCGTTGGCGGTGCAGCCGGCCACGTACACGACGCCGTTGTGCACGACCACGCGCGAGAGGCGTTCGTTGGATTGGTGGCGCTGGATGTCGTCGCTCATTGAAGTTCCTTTTCTTGGGGTTGAAGCAAGCCGCTTTCTTCGCGGCGGGGTGAATGACGGGAAAACCGGTCGACGGCAAAGGCCGCGATCGGGAGCGTTGTCCGGCCCTCGGTGATCAGGTCGGCGACGATGCGCCCGCCGATCGGGCCCAGCTCGAAGCCGTGCGCCGAAAAACCGAAGGCGTGCACGAGGTTCGGCGAAGCGCGGCTCGGGCCGATCACCGGGATGTTGTCCGGCATGAAGGCTTCGACGCCGGCCCAGGCGCGGTTGATGCCGAGCGGCTGCAGATGCGGGAACAGGTCGGTCACCGTGCGGGCGCTGGCGGCCAGCTTCGGCATGTCGACTTCGCCGTGGCGCTGCGCGAGGCTGGCCGGGCAACGCAGTCCGCCGCCGATCAGCACCGTGCCGTTGGCGAACTGCTTGAAGGAGAGCGCCCGGCCGGTCGCGCCCAGCACGGGGTTGACGAAGGGCGGCGCGCGGTGCGTGATCATCAGCATCAGCCCGCCGGTTTCCACCGGCACCGGGTCGCCGGCCTGCGCTGCAAACTCACCGGCCCAGGCGCCGGCTGCATTGACGAGGTGCGTCGCGCTGAACGACCGGCCGCCGGCGCACTGCACATGCCAGCGGCCGGCGCGGTGCGCGATGCGCTCGACGGGTGTTTCCTCGTGCACGACAGCGCCTGCCCGCTCCGCCGCGAGCCGAAAAGCAGTTACTGCGCGAAATGGCAGCGCATGGCCGTCATCGCGCACCCAGATCGCGCCGGTGACGTGCGGAGCGATGGCCGGCACCAGCGCCCGCACCTGCCGCGCGTCGACCAGTTCCTCGTGCGTAAACCCGAGCGATTGCAGCAGCCGGACCCGTTCGCGCAGCACCTCGAATTCCGCTTCAGTTTCCGACACTTTCAGCTGGCCGCTCGGCACGAAGCCGCAGTCGTCGCCGACCAGTTCGGGCAGCCGGTGCCACATCTCGCGCGATGCCAGCGCCAGCGGAATCTCCGCGATGTCGCGGCCGGACGTGCGCACGCCGCCGGCATTCACGCCCGATGCATGGCGGCCGCAGTACTGCGCTTCCAGCAGCGTGACCTTCAGCCCGCGGCGCGCCAGATGCAGCGCGCTCGACATTCCATGAAAACCGCCGCCGATGACGATGACGTCAGCCATTCGCGATGTGGCCGGCCAGTTCGCCGAGCGACACCGGCTTGATCGGCGGACGGATGCGGTAGTAACCGACATCGGCCGGCGCGACGCCGCGTGCGTCCGCGATGACTTCGGTCACCGTGAGGCCGCACAGGCGA